>JAFTPY010000107.1 GCA_017463035.1 Lachnospiraceae bacterium | reverse complement strand
GCTCTTCAATAAAATGATCCAGTCTATCCTGACTATAATCGCACTGAGATAACCATCCACCAAGATCAATACCCTTTTTAAATCCTATTAATTCTCTCATCTGTAACTCCTCCTTATATAACAGAAACAATTTGATGCTATGAGTGTATCATTTTTTCTGCAAAAAGCATATCATGCATTTACTCTTTTTATCATCTTTCTGTTGCAATTATCAAACAAAACCATGAAAGAATTAACGTGCATGAAATTGCTGTTCCCTATATTCACGCGGAGTCACCTTTACATACCGCTTAAACATGGAAATAAAGTGGCTCTCCGAACAAAAGCAAAGGCTGGATGCAATTTCTGCCGAAGAAAATTCCGTATATCGAAGCATCTTCTCTGCCGCCTCAATGCGTTTTTGCATAATATACTGCGAAACCGATACCCCTACCTCCTTATGAAACAATTTGGATAAATAAGTCGGACTGAGATTCGTTTCCTCCGCCAACTCCGCCAGTGTAATCTTAGTATGCAAATGAGAATAAATATACTCAAGAGAAACAATAATCGCTTTGGAATACATGGTCTTTTTCCGGATGGAGCGCATACGCTTGGCATAGGCTTCTACCAATTCTCTGTGAATCGACGTAATCTCTTCTTCCGTCTGCATTTTATCGATACGCTGAATATAAATATCGCTGCGATTGTAAGCTTCTTCCATCTCCATACCGCCCTCGATGCAATACCGGGTAATAAACGCAATGGTAATAATCAGATGGTATTTCATATTACGCATCTTATCCTCACTTAACACACCCATACCGTCACTGCTGAAGGGCTTCATAAGCGCCAGGGTTTCCTCCACGTTTCCCATCTTGATACTCTGATAAAACTCAACCTCTTTGTCATAGGGAGTATGAAACCGGTTGTCTTCACGGTTCTCGAACTCAATCTTAGCCAAAGCCTTTTGCATATCAATCTTCACGGAATTGCCTCCCTTCACAAGCACTTTTGTTCAAAACCGGGTGTCCTATCTACTTTACCAAACTGTTTTCCCGAAACAACTGCTCTACAATGATTTTGTATTCGCTAAGCTTCTCACATTTGCGTATCTGCTTTCTTGCCTTCTCACTTTCCTCAAAGCTGTCAAGCAAATAAAACCAAAGCTCCTTCATTTTATACAACAAGTCCCGGTCGCAGGACAATACTTCACCATATTCCGCCATCAGCTGTTCATGAAAACCGTGAATTGCCTCTTTGCGTTCGTTTTCCTCCGGCAAAGCTTCTTCTTTCAATCGTCCGATCAGATACGGGTCACTTAAAAGTCCCCGCCCCAGCATAACCCGTTCAAGTTTCGGAAAACGCGAAAGCAGTTTTTCAAAGCTCTCCTTTGTAAAAATATCACCGTTATAGCAAATAGGCTTCTCCCAGTTTTCATAGGCATACGCAAAGGTCTCCGTCCGTACCTGACCTTTGTAAAAATCCTTCTGAATCCGTGGATGCACCGTCAGTTCCTTTATCGGGAACTTCCCGAACACATCTAAAATCTCTTCCCAGTCTTCCGCATCATTCCGACCGACTCTGGTCTTTACGGATACTTCTACACTGCATTTTTCGAATACTTCATCAAAAAAACGCTCCAACTCGTCCAATCTGCTCAAGAACCCGGAGCCTTTCCCTTTTGCCACCACAGTTCCCGACGGACAGCCCAAATTCAGATTTACTTCCGTATAGCCGTACTCGCTCTTTAAATACTCCGCCGCCATCAGAAAATAATCCGCACGATTTGTAATAATCTGCGGTATCACCTGCATTCCTGCATTATTCTCCGGCAGCACATCCCGCTTTTCCTTATTTCTTAAGATTTTATTTCCGTCCGGAGCAATAAAAGGCGTAAAATACTTATCCGGTGCCGGGAAATATTTATGAAACGCCCTTCTGTAAATATGTCCCGTAATTCCTTCCATCGGGGCAAAGTAAAAAATCATGATAACTCTCCTGTCATTTCGGTTTCTTCCATTGCTTCACTCTATTCCGTTACACCATCCGGCTCAACAGTTCTCTCTTCTTCCTGACGTTTCTCTTCCAAAAGCTTATCCAAATACTGTTTCTCCTTCTTCGACAACACCGCATCCGCAAGCAAATCCGGTCGTGCCGCCAAAGTACGCTCAATGGATTTTTCCCTACGCCACTTCTCGATATTGGCATGATGCCCGGAAAGTAATACCTCCGGCACTTTTCGACCTTCATACTCTTCCGGTCTGGTATACTGCGGATACTCCAAAAGATTGTCCTGAAAGCTCTCAAACTCTGCCGAAGCCTCGTTATTCAGCACTCCCGGCACAAGTCTCGATACCGCATCAATCATTATCATAGCAGGAAGTTCCCCGCCGGTCAGCACATAATCTCCCGCAGAAACCATGTCCGTCACTACCATTTCAAGAGCTCTCTCGTCAATACCTTCGTAATGCCCGCACAAGAAAATTAAATCCTCTTCCTTGGCCCATTCCTCGGCCTTTTTTTGGGTAAAGGTCTCGCCCTGAGGGGTCAGATATACCACCTTTGTCTTTTCTCTGCGTTCCTCCGGAATAAGACTCTTTACATAGGCGCAGGTTTTTACCACCGGATCCGGTGCCATCACCATCCCTGCTCCGCCTCCGTACGGGTAATCGTCCACCCGCTTATGCTTATCCTCGGAAAATGCACGAATGTCCACCGCCTTAATAGAAAGCAGTCCCTTTTCCGTGGCACGTCCGATAATGCTTGTATTTAACCCCTGCTCTACCATATCAGGAAATAGTGTCATCACATAAAAATTCATGTTTTTTCCTTCCTTTGCCTTAATTCATCTCATTTTCCCTTTTGTCTTCAGCATTTTCCGCAGAAATATAAAGACAATGCCCCCTTACCAATGCAACAAACAACATATTTTTGACATATTATACAAAATAATTATACTACTCTGCCCGGAACATGTCAACGACATGTAATTATGCCTTGCACACCCATTTTTTTCAGTAAAAATCTCCTCTTGTACTTTAGATTCGCATACTCCGTGATTTTCTTCAAATACACCACATCATAAGCGCCTCCCACGACACCCACAATCGGAACCCCCTGTAAAAACTTCATATACAATAATTCCTTTGACAGACCTGCCGCCGTCCGCGCAATCTGTTGCTTTTCATCATAGTCCTCCGGCATCTCGTTTCGCTCTATGTACACATTTATCCGCTTATCAATCCGGCTCAAATCCTCTCCGTAAGATACCGCTCCTTCGATAATCATAAGAATAAAGCGCCGCTCCTCCTCACTCTCATACTCGAATCCGTAATCCAGCGCAATCTCATATACACTTCGCAGAATAAATCCCACAAACAAAGCAATATCCGGAAGTCCTGCTCCGAACGCTCCCATGCCGATTCCGGCTGTGCCGGACAGTAGCATGTTTAACCGGCCCGCTTTCTCTGCTTTCTTTTCAAATACCTTTAATGACCCTCTGGTCTGCCATATTTCATCCGCATATTCGTTAATTCTATAGCTCTTGTGCAGTTCTTCCTTCTTATAT
>JAFTPY010000012.1 GCA_017463035.1 Lachnospiraceae bacterium | reverse complement strand
TCATCTCATTTTTACGATATTCATGCTGGATAAAATCATGATTATCTTCGATATGATTAATAAGTCTGTCAGCATACTTGCTCATCTTAAAGAAATATGCCTCTTCCTTTGCCGGCTGTACCGCACGTCCGCAGTCCGGACACTTACCGTCCACCAACTGGGAATCGGTCCAGAAGGACTCACACGGCGTACAATACATGCCCTCGTATGCACCCTTGTAAATATCGCCCTTGTCCACCATCTTCTTGAAAATCTTCTTTACCTGGGCCTCGTGGTCCGCATCGGTAGTACGGATAAACTTATCATAGGAAGTATCCACCAAATCCCAGATACGCTTAATCTCACCGGATACACTGTCTACAAACTCTTTCGGAGTAACGCCTGCCGCAGCAGCCTTCTCTTCAATCTTCTGACCGTGCTCGTCGGTACCGGTCTGCAAAAATACATCATAGCCCTGAAATCTCTTATAACGGGCGATGCTGTCTGCCAAAATTGCCTCGTAGGTGTTGCCGATGTGCGGCTTACCGGAGGTGTACGCAATTGCGGTTGTAATATAATACGGTTTCTTACTCATGATTTTTCCTTCTTTCACTTCTTTTTTCTATTTTCTGCCTGCGCTCTGTGTTGCCAATGTCCGCAGACTTTTGTACTTCTTGTTTTCTCAGCGCTTCGCATCACGCTCTGCCAAATCTTGCATCTATTAATTTTCTTAGTGCTTCACTCTACGATCCAGCTTTACCGCCAACTTCGTTCCCACACTCTGGAACACCTGCACCAGCACAATAAGAATGATAACTGCAATTAACATGACAAGATACTTATAACGATAATATCCGTAATTGATAGCGATTTTACCCAAGCCGCCGCCGCCGATAATACCGCTCATTGCGGTATAACCGAGAATGGTGGTAATGGCAATGGTAAAATTGGAAATCAGGGACGGAATGCTCTCCGGCAGCATTACCTTTACAATAATCTGCATCGGGGAAGCTCCCATACTCTGAGCCATTTCGATGATGTTCGGATTCAGCTCCCGGAGGCTGCTCTCCACCAGTCGCGCCACAAACGGGAACGCCGCAATCACAAGAGGTACAATGGATGCCGTGGTTCCTACAGAGGTACCCACGATTAGTCTTGTTAACGGGAATACCAGAATCATCAAAATCAAAAACGGAATGGAACGCAGCAGGTTAATCACTACATTTAACACATGCATAACGCCCTTCGGTAACGGCAGTACGCCGTCCTTTTCTCCGGCTACCAGTAAAATGCCCAACGGTAATCCAAGCAAAATCGCAAAGACTGTTGCCAGTACCGTCACATAGGTGGTTTCCCACAATGCAAAAGGCATCTCTTCCTTTAAAATCGTCAGTGCTTCGGAAATCGCTTCCGATGTAAACATTTTATCAAGCATTTCCCGTCACCTCCGTTACCAATACATTTCCTGTCGCGGTCAGATACTTCACGGCACGCTGCACGGTTTCTTCCTCCTCCGGAAGACCCAGAAGCATGTTGCCGTATACCTTATCCCCGAGACATTTGGTAGATGCGTACAAAATATTGGCCGCAATCTTTTCATCCATGGCCATCTGGGTAATGAGAGGTGCCCCCGCTGCCATTGCCCCGTTAAATACAACGCGAAGAACACGCTCCCCCGGATGTACCGGAACCACTTCTTCTTCTCCGTCCGGGAACACAAGACGCTTTGCCGCATCGGACTGCGGGTCCGCAAATACCGCGGAAACATCACCTTCCTCCGCAACCACACCGCCGTCCAAAATTGCTACGCGGTTACAAATCTCCTCCACCACGCTCATCTGATGGGTAATAATAATAATCGTAATACCGAGATGTTCGTTGATATCCTTTAAAAGCTCCAAAATATCGTGGGTGGTCTTCGGGTCCAACGCACTGGTGGCCTCGTCACAAAGCAGAACCTTCGGCTGGGTAGCAAGAGCTCTCGCGATGGCAATTCTCTGCTGCTGGCCGCCGGATAATTGAGCCGGATAATTCTCTGCCTTGTCCGGCAAGCCTACAATTTCCAAAAGCTCCATGGCACGCTTTTTCGCATCCTCTTTCTTCACCCCCGCCAGCTCCAGCGGAAAGCAAATATTCCGAAGACAGGTCTTTTGCATCAAAAGATTAAAGCCCTGGAAAATCATGGTCACGTCCCGACGCACCTTGCGAAGCTCCTTTTGTGTCAGCGCTCCCAAGTCCTGTCCGTCCATCAGGACCGCCCCTTCCGTCGGCCGTTCCAGCATATTGATACAACGCACCAGCGTACTCTTTCCCGCACCGCTCATACCGATGATGCCGTAAATATCACCGTCGTTCACGGTCAGGGAAATGTTCTTTAACGCCTCCACCGTTCCGGCCGTTGTCCGGAAGGTTTTGGACAAATTTTTAATTTCTATCATGACGTTACCTCCGTCACGAGACTGCTCTGTCCGTGACTTCCTTTCTGCCAATCATTGTTTCGCAAAACCTTACCTGCTGCTTTTCCTCAAAGCGGCACTCATTCCGGAATTACTGCTGTCCCTTTATTGCATCCAAGGACGTCTGCTTACCTCCGTAAATGCCCATCGGCTCTACGTGAACGGAACTTGCGGACACGATATGAGTACCGTTCTGTGCGTTGAAATCATCCAGATACGGGGTATACTGGAAGTAGTTTGCATCTACCTCACCGCTTTCCACCACGTTGTTCGGCTGAACATAATCGGTGTATTCGATAATCTCAAGAGTAATATCCTTTGCCCCGAGAATGTCCTTAGCAATTTCCAAAATCTCCGCATGCGGGGTCGGAGAAGCCGCAACGGAAATCTTGGTGCCTGCCAGTGCCGCATAATCCACGGAAGCATCGTAACCGTCTCCCGGCTCAGCCACAACGCTGACCACCGCACCTGCATAGGTCTTGCCGATATAATCAGCCACCGCCTGGCTCTCTAAAGCCGCCACAAGGGCCTTAATCTTATCGGAGGATTCATTCCCTTCCTTTACCGCAAGAATGTTGCTGTAAGCGGAAAATGCGCCCTCAATGGCAAGAGAATCCTCTACCGGATTGATGTCTGCGGAAATGGCATAGTTGGAATTGATGACCGCATAATCCACGTCCTGCAAAACATTCGGAAGCTGTGCCGCTTCTACTTCATTAAAGGTAAGATTGTACGGATTCTCCGCAATGTCTCTTACGGTTGCGGTAATGCCCGCGCCCTCCTTTAAGGTAATATACCCAAGTTCCTCCAAAAGAAGCAATGCTCTTGCTTCATTTGTCGTGTCATTCGGAACCGCAATCGTGATTCCCTTGTCCTTGCCGCAACCTGCTAAGGTGCCGATTGCCAAAACTGCCGTTACCAAAAGTGCTGTGAGTTTCTTCTTCATAATTTTTTCTCCTTTTCTACTTTTCTTTTTTGGGTCAAAGGCGAGATTTTCTTTTTCTGCGTCAAGAATTTCCACCAAGGGAGGTTCTGGCCATTGTAGACACCCTGACTCTGAAAAAAGAAAATCCCGCCTCTAAGCTAAACTTAAAGACGGGATAATAATCCGTGGTACCACTTTAATTCATGTATTCCTCGCGAAATACACCTCACTGACTGCTCCCTTGCGGTTTACAGTCGCACACGATAACGGGCGTACCCGTCGCAGCCTAAGAACACTCCTCGGTGCGAAGCTCCGGAACCATGTTCGGTAAGTATCCACTCTTCTGCTCTCAGCATCCGCAGAATTCTCTGTAAAGTCCTTCGTTACCTACTCTTTCCTTCACTGCCTTTAGCTATTTGTGCCGATTATAGCACGGTTTACGGGATTTGTCAAACCCTTTCTTTTATAAACTCGATGCACTTTCTTTCAAGTGCTTTATAGTCTAGTGCAGATTCTACATATCCTGCTATTATATCATTTTCTGTTTTTTGCTTGTACAGCAAATTAGCATTTGCAATAATTTTCTCCCGGTTCTTACGTATAAACACAATTTCCTGATGTACCAAATCTTTATATGTATCATCCGGCTCATGTTCTAAGTCATATAATTCCAATTCTGTCTCCGGAACCGGAATCATATGGCTAATACGCAATGTTCCTTTCAACTCCTTTTTACCTTCAGAATTTTTAACAACTATTCGCATAATCGGAATGATACTTTTCTTAATCACCCTCTCTTTGCCCGCAACCTGATAATCCGTTTCTTTCGGCGATGAAAGCGGGATATAATACCTATATCCTTCTACACAAATTACAACAC
>JAFTPY010000106.1 GCA_017463035.1 Lachnospiraceae bacterium | reverse complement strand
GGCAGGCTATGAGGAAGATGCCGTAAATAAGGCCGTAGAAAGCTTACGCAGGCAATTTCCGAGCGCAGAAATCGGAACAATAACACTTCCCGATTATCCGATATCTTCCAATGAAATCAGAGAAGCTTTTTATACCGGTAAGGCAGGACAGGTTAAACAATATTTGCCGGGAGCGGTTTGGGACTATTTACAGAGCAACAAATTATTTTCAAAAGTAACCTTTTCTGAACTGGATGAAGAAATGCGACGGATTTTACCCCGAAAGCGGTATCTGCATTCTGTAGCGGTAGCACATTTAGCCGCAGCTTATGCGGTTTCTTTGGAAAGCGACCCGGAACGTGCAATGATTGCAGGGATATTACATGATTGCGCCAAGGCATATTCCGACGAACAATTGGTGGCAGATTGCGAGAAGTATTCGATTCCCGTCACAGAGGTAGAACGTAGGAACGGATTTTTACTCCACGGAAAGCTTGGAGCCTTTTATGCACGTACCAAGTATTACATTACGGACGAAGAAATTCTTTCCGCCATTTCCTATCATACTACGGGTCGTCCGAAGATGACTGAATTGGAAGCAATCGTGTTTCTGGCTGATTATCTGGAGCCGTTTCGCACCCAGCCCACCGAGCCGTCTTTAAATGACATCAGATTTGCCGCATTTGGAGATATTGATGTGGCCGTATATTTTGTATTAAAAAACACCCTACGGTATCTGAAAGAGTCCGGGCAGGAAATTGATCCGACTACGATAGATGCTTATAATGATTACTATGATGCCTTTGGTACTTTTGAAGAAGAAGGATATTTATTTTATACTCAGAAGGCTGAAAGAATATATTTAAATTTGCATACCAATAATTAATCGGAGGGACATGCTATGACTGAAAGAGCAAAAAAAATCGTAAAAATTGCCTATAAGGCACTGGATGATAAGAAGGCAGAGGATATCAAGATTATTGATATTTCCGGTATTTCCGTAATTGCGGATTACTTTGTCATCGCAAACGGCACCAATTCCTCTCAGGTAGAGGCAATGGTAGACGAAGTAACCGACGCCCTTGCAAAGCAGAAGATTCATGCGGAGCGTATCGAAGGAATTCGTTCCTCCGGTTGGATTTTAATGGACTTTAACGATGTTGTCATTCATATTTTCTCCAGAGAAGATCGTTTATTCTACGATTTGGAGCGTATCTGGAGAGACGGTAAGGCTATCGAACCGGAAAGCTTGTAATCTCCTGAGCATTTTTGCTTTATAGTAATCGAGCTTCTTTGTTTAAAACTATCAATAACAATTTTATGGAAACAAATTTAGGGACGACCCTTGGCAAAGGGGCGTCCTTTTTCTTAAGAAATTATAGATTTCATTGCTTTTTTTTACGGTTTTGTTATACTGAATATAGAGAATAAAAAAGGAGGATATTTCAATGCCGAATCCATATTTACCGCCTTGGGAATATATACCGGACGGAGAACCGAGAGTATTCGGAGACCGCGTATACGTATACGGTTCTCATGATGAGGCCGGCTCCGACCATTTTTGCGACTACGTATTAAAGTGTTGGAGTGCACCTATCAATAATTTAAACGACTGGACCTGTCACGGTGACATTTTTCATACCCGAGCAGACCGCGACCATTCATCGGACACGGATTGGACAGATGAACGCTGTCGTTTGTTTGCACCGGACGTAGTGGAAAAGGACGGCAAATATTATTTGTTTGCTTATATAGTGAATGCAAAAGGTTGTGTGGCAGTCAGTGACCGTCCGGAAGGGCCTTTTAAGTTGATTGCTCCCTACAAATACACCATTTCGGACGAAATTTGCTGTAACGGTTGTTTTATCGATCCGGGCGTTTTGGTGGATGATGACGGAAGAGTCTATATTTATTGCGGCTTTGAACGGTCCTTTTTAGCGGAAATCAACGGCGATAACATGTATGAGGTACTGGACAATACCTGTATCGAGCATTTTATCCCGGTGAAGCCGAGGGAAGAGGACGGGTTTACCGAGGAGGAAAGCTTCTTTTTCGAGGCTGCATCTCCTCGTAAGGTTGGAGATACCTACTACATGATTTATTCCCCGAAACGAGGCAGCAGACTGGCCTATGCCACCTCTGATTCTCCGACAGGACCTTTTCGGTACCGTGGCTATATCGTAGATAACGGCGTGGATTATCCGGGCGGAAATAATCATGGCTCTATTGCCTGTATAAACGGTCAGTGGTATGTATTCTATCACCGTATGACCAACCGTACGATTATGTCCAGACGTGGCTGTGTGGAAAAAATCGAAATTTTGCCGGACGGAACCATCCCTACGGTTGAGATGACCTCACTGGGCTTTGAGGGGTCACTGCTCCCGTATCGGATTACTCCGGCGGAATATGCCTGTGTACTGAAAAACGGACCTTATGTAACGGAAAAGAACGAATTTAACCGTGTCGTAACCAATATCCGGGACGGAAGCATTTTAGGCTATAAGTATTTTGATTTCGGCGAGGATGATTCTTCCAAGACTATGGAGCTTTCCGCAGAAGTAATCGGTCTCGGTTGTGATGCAACGATACATATTTTAATCGACGGAGAAGACGGAGAAGAAATCGGTACTTGTCAGGTAGGCAGAGACAGTGGTATAGTAAGAGCAATCGTAAATAAAGTAACCGGCCGTCACTCGGTTTTCTTTAAAATAACCACGCATTACAAAGAGCTTGGCTGGATGGCAGGATATTTTGAAGGAAAATGCCTGTTTGAGTTAAAGAGCTTTGTATTTATGAAATAATAGAGTAGGAGAATAATATTATGGCGGGTAGTTTATTTTTAGCACTGATTTATTTGATTCCGTTGACAGCAATTGGATTTTTTATTACAAGTCTGTGCAATTACATCGGCGCGAAGAAGAAATATAAATCAGAACCGTGCGAAACAAACGAGCAAAAGAAAAACACAACAAAATCATTACTGATTGCTTCCTCTGTTATTATGGGCGTTTTGCTGGTAGTAGTCATCGGCTTCATTGCATTGATGTATACGGCTGTTGCATATATGTAAGCATCAATTAGAACAGTAGGAGGGGACAAATGAAATCAAAAACCTTTCGCAAATTAGCGTTTGCCATTGTAGGTCTGTGTCTGATTTTCACGATTGTACATATGGTTTATGCAATTCACGCATACCAACATTGCTCCATTATCTATTTTATCGGAAAGGAGCTGTGGTAGGAATGGTAGATGTCTCATCTAAAAAAACGTTAGTAAAACAACTATCGGTGTTATTGCTGATTGTGGCGATATTTGCGGTATTTAATCTTAGTATTTATTATGTTTTGACACGACGTCTTGCCAACAATTTCAGTGACACCTCCCAGGCAAAAATGATTGATGTGGCGGCTTATTTGCCCCACAATCCGGAGTCTGATTTGGTACGCATCGATTCTTCTTTGAAATTAACCGAAAACCTGCTGGTCTTGGACGGTGCGGCAGCGCTGGTTCCGGTGTATGCGGCTTTCGTGGACAATGTATATCCGAAGGGCTCCGTTACCTTTGAGGGCGGCACCTTTTCCGATGACAATTTCTATGGGGAGAACTTTGCCCCGGACAGTAAGATGCAGTATAAAAACACCGTAAGAGGCTATGAAGCCATTGTGGACGGCACTACGGACATTCTGTTTTGTGCCGCTCCTTCGGCGGAACAGAAAAAGTACGCAGAAGACAAGGGCGTAGAGCTGGTTTACGTGCCTATCGGCCTGGAAGGCTTTGTATTCTTTGTGAATGAAAATAATCCGGTGGACAATCTTACCGTGGAACAAATCCGTGGCATTTATTCCGGAGAATACACAAACTGGAAGGAGGTTGGCGGCAGTAACCGTGTCATTAATCCGGTGTCCCGTCTTGCGGGAAGCGGCAGCCAGAGTGCTATGGACGCCTTTATGAAGGGGCAGGAAATCAAAGGAAAATCGCCTTTTGCCCTGACCGGCGGCTCTATCGGCTTTTCCTTCCGCTACTATATGGACGGCATGGTAGGAAATGATTCGGTGAAAATGCTTTCCTTAAACAGTGTTTATCCGAGCGCAGAAAACATTAAAAACGGGACCTATCCGGTAATTGCAAAGTTTTATGCCATTTACCGTGCTGACAATACCAACGAAAATATTCCGGTTCTGATTGATTGGATTTTGTCCGAGGAAGGGCAGAGGATCATTGAGGAGACGGGGTATGTGGGGATACAATAGTATTCCGATTCAGTATGATTTTCCGGGCACACTCCGGCGTATCATTGACATACCGGTAGTGTTATGATAAAATCAAGGTATCAAAAGGAGAGAGGTGAAAAGATGAGAAGATAGTTTACTTTTGTTTACATGATAGTGTTTTTATCGCAGTATTTCGTGACAACGAATACTGTTTATCGTGTTGCCAAAAGTGGATTATGTTCTCATAACCTCTCTTTTTTGTATGCAAAAATAGAGATTTCATAATCAGGAGACTGCTAGAACGAATCCTTTGGCAACTTTGTTGAAAGGAGAAAAACTATGACAAATACCACAAATAGGAAAACCAATCTATGGATCGAGGGCTTACAGGGGGCCGGAAAATCTACCTTATTGCAGGAACTTGTTACTATGAATTCGAACTTAAAGGTATGTCGAGAGGGTGATTTTTCACCGGTAGAATTAGCCTGGTGTGCGTGGATGGACGAGGAACAGTACAAGGCTGTTCTGGCCCGTTACGAGGCAATTTCCGAGGAAATAAAGCAATATACCGTTCGGGAGGGCGATCGCTTTATCGTAATGTATACCCGGATTCTTACAGATATTCCGGGCTTTCACAGAGATTTGGAGCAGTACGAAATCTACAACGGCAGAAAATCCTTTGCCGAGATAAAAGAGATTGTCTCTTCACGTTACAAAGCCTTCCGGGATACCGGCTATGTGTTTGAATGTTCCTTTTTGCAGAATCTTACGGAGGATTTGATTTTATTCCACGAGAAAAGTGACGAAGAGATTCTGGAGTTTTACCGAGAGCTTTACGCAGTGTTGGATAAGGGGAACTTCCGACTGGTGTATCTGTACAGCGAAAATATCGAAGAAAATATTCGTATCATCAGCAAAGAGCGAAGTGACACAGACGGAACTCCGCTGTGGCTTCCGATGATGCTGGAATACTTAAAGAATTCACCTTTCGGTATGAAGCACGGTTTGGGATGCTTTGAAGACTTAATTGCACACCTAAAACATCGACAGGAGCTGGAACTCCGGATTATACAGGAGATTGTGGGAGAGCGGGCAGTGGTACTTCCGTCTAAGAAGTGGACAATGGACGAAATCAGCCGGTTCCTGCAATTGTAACATAAAGTACGCATACTGTTAGCGAAAAAGCTGTAGCTATAGTAACTCTATAGTTACGGCTTTTTCTACGATAACTTATTATCGAATATAGAATTCACAGGAAAGGATTGACAGGTATGTCAAATCATGTTATAGTATATTTAACATATAGGTTAAATGTTAAATAAGGAGGTGTCTTCATGGGACTTCAAACAACATTAAAAGCGCTGGGAGACCCCATTCGTCGGGAAATTTTACATCTGCTAAAGGGCGGCAGAATGTCCGCAGGAGAGATTGTAGAGCAGTTTCCGGTTACGGGAGCCAGTATTTCCCGCCATCTGTCGGTATTAAAGGAAGCGGATCTGATTCGCGATACCAGAGAAGGAAAATTCATCTTTTATGAGTTAAATGCTTCTGTTTTAGAGGAAATTATGCTTTGGATTACGGATTTAAAGGGGGACGGAGAAGGTGTTACAAAAAAACAAACTACCATTGATACTTAGTTCTGCCGTTATACTATTGCCTTGTTTGGTAGGAATTTCGCTGCGGATTCTTTGTCCGGAAACCTTTGCTTCGGAATGGTCGGAAACCGCTACCGGTCGTTTTTGGAATGTAAAAACGGCATTGTTAGTATTCTCAACATTATTTATTCTGGCGGTTCATTGGCTGTGTTTTTATTTTATTACAAAGGATCCAAAGACCCGGACACAAAGTGATAAAATATTAAGTCTCGGCCTTTGGATTGTACCGATGTTTTCCTTGATTAGCGGATGTACCTTAATAGAAGCTGCCACCGGCAAGGACTTCGGTATCGGTTTTGTTATGCAACTTTTCTTATGCACACTGTTTTTTATTCTCGGTAATTATATGCCGAAATGTAAGCCGAACCATTCCATCGGTATTAAGCTTCCGTGGACGCTTCACAGTGAAGAAAACTGGGTGAAAACCCATCGTATCACCGGAATGTTCTGGGTAGCGGGCAGTGTTACAATGTTTCTTTTTATGATGGTGTTTGAGAGCGGTTTTATTGCAAAAATAGTGCCGATCCTTCTCATAATGACAGTAGGTCCGATCCTGTTTTCCGTATTGTATTACAGAAAACAGGTAAAAGATGGCACTGTATCGAAACTAGAAAAAGGGATGTCATCGCCAACCAACCGTTCCTTTGCATTTTCTTCGGTATTCAGCATAATCAGTATTATTTTAGTGGCCTTGCTTCTGATTTCCGGTACAATCGAGTATCGCTTCGGCGAAGATTCCTTTACCGTTAAAGCGAATTATTGGGAGGATGTCACGGTTAGCTACGCCGAAATTGATTCTCTGGAATATCGCGAATCCGACACTCCCGGAAGACGTGTCATGGGCTTCGGCAGCTTTTCTTTATTAATGGGAGCCTTTGAAAATTCAGAGTTCGGAGCCTACACCCGGTACTCTTACAGCGATTGCATGTCTTGCGTGGTACTTCGTGCCGATGAAAAGGTCTTGGTACTAAATAAAAAAGATGAAGCAGCGACAAAAGAATTATACGAAACCTTGTTATCCAAAACAAAATAGCATCAAGGGAGCTTTGCTTCAGAAAGGAGAGCAATTATGTGGGAAATTTGGGTTGCGATCGGATTAGGTCTATTATTCGGTGTGCTTGCCGTTGCGTTTTTTACCGGCCACGGCGGTTTCCTGGTGGCGGGTTATAACACGGCAAG
>JAFTPY010000011.1 GCA_017463035.1 Lachnospiraceae bacterium | reverse complement strand
TTCTTTGACCACAGTCTGCGCTTACCCTAAATTTCTTGCTTACCGGCTCGCTTGGCCGCCATCACACGTTCGTACTCTTCTACACGGTTTGGCTCCAAATACCGGACTTCTTCGCCGTTTCGCACCGCCCGGTCAAGGCCCTGCACCGTCTTTCCGATGACCGCCGCCGGTATGCCCTTTTCTTCTAAGCTTTCACAAAGTCTGTTGCCGTGCTCCGTCAGAATCAGGAACACGCCCTCCGTCCGGAGCTGGTACGGATTCACATCAAAGTATTCGCAAATTTCCACTGTTTCCTGTAAAATCGGAATGGCCGGTAAATCGATTTCCAATCCGCACTGTGCAAACTCTGCCAGTTCCCAAAGAGCCCCGAACACGCCGCCCTCCGCTGCCGCATGGACATAGACTGCACCGTCCGCTACCGCAAGATAACCTTCCGCGTTCTTTTCGGTTTCGGCAAGGAACTCTGCCGCCCGTTCAATGAAGCGTCGCGGGTATCTCGTCGCCAGTTCATCGGTAAAATGCCCCGCCAAAAGGGCTGTACCGTAAAGGCCGCAGGTTTTCGTCATGACGATGTCAAGACCGAGGAAGTCCTCACAATTTCCAACTTCCGGTTTTGTTTTCTGCGTTTTCGCCGGTATGCTTACGGAAACTTCCGTGCCTCTGCTCTCACTACTTCCAAGCCCCTGCACATCCTCTGTTCCCAACATCTGCACCGAAACCACCGGCTCCGTCACCACGGCACTTACCGCCGTGTGACCGCCGACTATCTTTATGTTATGCTTCTGCAAATAGTCGCAGTAGCGGTCATGCATCTTTCGCAAGTCTCTTTCGTCCATGGACTCCGGCACCGTAATAGCAATGGAAGCACTTTGCGGGATTGCTCCCTTGGCCGCCAAACTGTTTGCCGCCCGTACCGCCGCCAGATAAGCAGTGGCAAGACCTTCTCCGGACACCGTCTGCATAGCACTGTATACCGCCGCCGACATTTCATCCCCGTTCTGTGCCCAGGCTCCGGTTGCTTCACCGGCTCGAGAAAGCCCTCCGGACACATGGCAGTTCGGTACCACGCCTGCACCTCCGCCCACTGTCGGCGAAAGGGTTCCCTGATTCACTTTCTGTACTTCTTTCAAAACGGACCGCCGCAGTGCGGTATCCGAAACCTTTCCGCTTTTCATGTTACCTCCCTGTACTAACTTACTATTCTCCGACAAGCCGAACGCTTCCTTAGTCATTTAAAATTATTTTTTTACATTTATCACAACGATACGCCACTAACGCGTTATAGGAAAAATGCTTTTCACAATTCAACAATTGTCCCTTTTTCTCACCTTTCTTTACCCACTCAGGGACCACACGGGAACGTAATGCTCCTTCTTCCATCTCATTATCACAATAAGGACATTTCATCATAATATACCTCCCGATTTCTCTTCTTGAAAAATAAAAAAGCCCTAAGTCGATAGAAACCTATCAACTTAGGGCGAACAATCTGTCCGTGTTACCACCTAACTTCAGGGAAAACCCTGCACTCTGCCGATACAAGCCTGACGCCGATATCGTTTCCCTGTAACGGAGGAACTCCGTTGAAGCCTACTAAGCTACGCCGTTCGGTTCAAAGCTCTGGAACTGCTTCACTATCCTTCCCGCAAAGACTCGCACCGCCGTCTTCTCTCTGTACCGTTTCGGATACCTACTCTTTTCCTTCATTGCCTTTCACTGATTAGTGTTATCTTATCATAGGTTTTACGGGAAGTCAAGCAAAAATACCCCGATACTTTTTTCACAATCATTCATTCATTTTCTCCGCATTCCCTCTGCTTTCCTTCTCTTTTTCTCTAGACCCCGACTCCCCTTTATGTTATACTGATTGATGAAAAACAATGTATAAGGAGGGTTTACATCATGTATCAATTTCCAAAGGATATGTACACCGATGTACGAATCGAAGAAAGCTACGAATCCTGTTATGCCATACAAAACGATGACGTCACCTTCGATTCTTCATCCACCGTCATCGGCGCGATGATTCGTATATTTGACGGTACCATGTGGTATACCGCCAGCACCAATGATATCGACGGAATTCAGACCGAAATCGACAATTTAGCCACTCTGGCCACTCCGAACCCGGACATTTTAAATCATCCGGTGGTAGCCGCATATGAAACCAATGTTGATACAGTATTACGATACACCGACGAAAAGGATATCCGGACCGTTTCTCGAGAGGAACGTATTGCTCTGTTAAATCACTATATCTCCGCTTGCGTAGATAAGTCTATCCCGGAACAGAATATATACTTCAGTAAACTTATGATTACCCATAGGAAGAAACACTTTTACTCCAGTAAGGGATCGGCTGTTACCCATGACCAGCAATATGCCATTCTCTATATGCTGTTCCTGTTTACTGTGAACGGAATTACAAATGCCGGCTACTCTGTTTTTACCAAAAATGATTTTCATGATTTGTACGGACTGGAAACAGAGATTATTACTGCCCGCGACAGGGATCTGGACTACGCCCGTCATGCCGTTGCCGTAACACCGGGGGATTATACCTGCGTTCTTTCTCCGAATGTATCCTCCTTCTTTACCCATGAAAGCTTCGGTCACAAAAGTGAATCCGATTATATGTTAAACGACAAAACCCTGCAGGAAGAATGGATATTAGGTAAGCAGGTAGGAAGCAACAAGATTTCCATTACGGACACCGGCAACATCACCGGACACGGCTATGTTCCGTACGATGACGAAGGTACGAAAACAAAAGAAACCTATCTCATTAAAGACGGCATCCTTACCGGCAGACTTCATGACACTAAATCCGCTGTAACCTTACACGAAGCTCCGACGGGCAATTCCCGGGCACAGAACTACATGTACTCTCCTATCGTTCGTATGACGAACACCTATCTATTGGGCGGTACAGACAATCCGGAGGATATCATCAAAGAAGTAAAGGATGGTATCTATGTAGCCCGCGCCAACAGCGGCAGCGGCATGACCACCTTTACTCTGAACCCGGACCTTTGCTATCGTATCCGCGACGGCAAGCTCTGTGAACCTCTTCGTGTCAACGTGATTACCGGTAATGTATTTCAGACTTTATTCGATATCGATGCCGTAGGAAATGACTTTACAATCAATGATTGTCTGAATTGCGGCAAACAGGGCCAAGAGGTCTGGGTTTCCGCCGGCGGTCCGACCATACGTGTAAAATCGTTAAACGTAAATTAAGGAGGGAGCTATGAAAGAAAAAATTACTTATACCGAACGCTGTTCCATCGTGGAATTCGAGGAAAATCAAATCATATCCTTTCATAAAGCCGACTCGGTCATCCACTCTTTCCGTGTATTAAAGGACGGAAAAATCGGAATCCATTTTCAAAAAGGAGAAATGGACGACACTACCGGTTACGCTCTGGCGGAAGCCAATCTCGCCTTAAATCGTCCGTATCCGTACGATTTGGAAACCGGATACCGTAAGCGTGACAAAATCGAGCACACCTACACTGACAAGGACCTTTTGTCCATTGCGAAAGAAGGACTGGGGCACATAACGAAAAAATACCCTCAGTTTACATTGCGAGGCTCCTTCTCGTTACAAACCGATTGTTGGAAACAAACCAATGACAAGGGAATGGACTACGAAAACAAAGACAGCCATATTCAAACCACTTTCGTCTATAAACACAAAGACAGTAAGGACCTTGTGAACGGCGAGTTTTCCATCAACCAACGTGACTTCTCCTTAGAAAAGCTTTATGAAATGGCAGATAACTACCTGGGAAATTATGAAAAACAGGCTGAGTTCCCGGAAGAGTTCATCCTACAATCCCGGTATTACAACTTTGTGGGCGCCCTTGTAAGCCAGCTGAATGCGGAACAACTTGCTCTGGGTTCCTCTCTGTTGTGCGGAAAACTGGGAGAAAAAGTATTCTCGGAGAACTTCACCCTGATTGATGACGACTCCGACGAAATCTGCTGGCACTCCCCGTTCTGGGACGGCGAAGGCTGCGTCAAAGAAAAGGACATGCGTACCTTTATCGAAAACGGAGTGCCGTTGTTGGGATATTCTGACAAACGTATCGCAGACAAATACAAAGTACCTCATACCGGAAATGCCTACCGGAGCTACGACGACATTCCGGGAAACGGACGTACCAACATGATAATTAAACGAAGCGAAAAAACCGTAAAGGAATTATTGAACGGCAAATACTCCATCGTAATCGATCTCGCCGACGGCGGTGGTTTCAACGAAACCGGAGACTATGTACTTCCGGTGTTCCATGCCTTCCTTTGCGACGGCGAAAAGTTCCTGGGCTCTCTTCCGCCATTTACTCTTTTCTCCAATTTGTTCGACATGTTCGGAAAGGACTTTATCGGTGTAGGGTCCGACCAACCGGTAGTTAACGACAAGCAAATTCTGATAAAAGTCACCGTTTCTCCGAACGTATAATTCATTGCCCGGTACACTCAAACCTTACAGTGTATCGGGCTTTTTCATTTTACGGCAACATTATCTGTATACATTCATTTTCTTATATTCTTTGTCAGAAATATTCCATTTTCCCCACCAAATGTCTTGCTATATCCAGTCATTCATGATATAATTAATCCAAATCACGTTACCACAATAAAGAGACTTCTGTATGTTTTCGGTAAGGACGGTGTTCGATTATGATAAGGGACAAGAAGGTTATCGGCGTATGCATCACCAAAATACAAGAGAACGACCGCGTGGTCTATTTGGACCGCTTACATCATTATGCAAACAAGAACGGATACAAGCTGATTATTTTTAACAGCTTTACCGACTACGGTATACAGGATTCCTTTCATGACGACGACTGTGCCGTCTACGACCTTCTGGATTTCCGCATAATCGATATCCTCGCCGTTCATTCCAAGAGTTTTCCGGACAGCACGATACCGGATACCCTCCGCCATAAGGCAGAACTCCGTAACATTCCAATTCTCTCGGATACGGAGTTCCTTTCGGATACCGAAGAAGCCGCTCTTGCTTCCGCTTCTTCTAACAATACCGGCGATTCTATTTTTGAACTGCATCATACCATCAAAGATTCCATGTTTCAGGAGGATTTTATGTATGCCTGGCTTGCACAGGTGGTTTCAGCCCGGGATATAAACAAGCTGCAAGCTCTCCTGACCGAAGTCATTCTCTACGGATCCTATATATGTCTGAATAAAACCTTTCTTGATTTATTAATTAACAATTCCATGAAAACGGAAAAGGGGTTCTCTGACGAGTTGATTGTTCTGTCATCGCAACCGGTATCGGAGCAATCCTCCGAACGAAATCATCTTATGCGCAGTAATATCATTCCGAATCACGACGAATGGGATAACGATACGACCGCATATATTCTTAATACAATTCACGCAGACGGCAAGGCATACGGTTATTATGCCTTCCGTACGGATAATTTGTCCGGCATGACAGTACCGTTAAAGCGAGTGGTTTCCGCACTGAATCTGGCGTTCTGTATCGTTTCGAAACAATTCAGTCACAGTGATACACGCTTTAATATTAAGCAGGCCGTGATGTCCCAAACCGACGTTCATCTTCCGTTAAATCTGCTGATAGAGAGGAACCTGTTCTTCTATCATTTTCAACCGATTGTTAATGCACATGACGGTACGGTTTTTGCTTACGAAGCACTTATGCGCACCGACCCTGTCATTTATATGCCCCCGCTGGAGGTCATCGATGCAGCTTCCGCTTACGGACGCTTGTATGACATCGAAAAAGCAACCATGTGGAATACTCTCGCATATATCAGTGAGCACGAGGAGCTCTTCTCCGATTGCAAATTATTTGTGAATTCCATCCCGGCCTATATGTTAAATACCGCGGACTGGAATGCATTGGTGGAAAAGCACGGACACCTGATGGACAAGCTGGTCATTGAAATGACGGAGCAGACCGAGATGGACAATGACCGTATTTCCGTCATTCGAAACCGCCTGAAGGAGCATAACATTGCCCTGGCAATCGATGATTACGGCACCGGTTTTTCCAACATCTCAAACCTGATACGTTACAATCCAAACTACGTAAAAATCGATCGTTCTCTTGTGGAACACATTCAGGATAAACCGCGTATTCAAAAGTTGGTTGCGGGTATCATAGAATTTGTCCATGAAAACGGCTACTTCGCCCTGGCAGAAGGCGTAGAAACCCACGAAGAGTTAAAAACCATGATCTCTCTGGGTTCCGATTTGATTCAGGGCTATTACATTGCAAAACCTACCGCTTACGTTTTACGGGAACTCCCGGAGACGCTGCGAAACGAAATTGTGGAACTGAATCGAATGCGCTCCGAATACGAAGTAAGAGTATATCGCCCGAAGGAAGGCGAAACGGTAGATTTGGCACAAATTACCGCCGAACACTATAACGCACTCCTTATCGAAACCGAACATGTTATCATCCAAGGCATTCCGGATACCTCCATTCACTGTTCTATTGCGATACGGGACGGATTGCATACCCATATTACGTTGAAGGATGTTCACATCACTACAGAAAAGGAAGTTCCGCTCATCGACCTGGGGAATTTCACCAACGCCACCATCCGCTTAGAAGGTGACAACAAGCTCGTCAACCGTGGAATCCGCGTGCCGCAAAATTCCGATTTGTACTTAACCGGCGAAGGCTCCCTGGATATTCACTGCGAGATGCTGAATTCCTACGGCATCGGAAACGACCGCGACAACAGCTACGGCAACCTTCATATCGACTTTGTCGGTATGTTGCATATCGACATTAACGGCGAAAACTCCGTGGCTATCGGTGGCGGCAAGAACGATGCAAGCTCCATCATATCCATCCGAAAGACCAAAATTCACCTGGAAGGTTCCGGAAATAATTGTGTCGGCATCGGAAACTTTGACGGCAACTGTATCATCGACATCAAAAACAGTAAACAAACTATAGAAATTTCAAGTGCAACAGCGGTAGGCATCGGTTGTGTCAGCAGCAATGCAAATATATTAATCGAGCACTACAAAACTATCATAACCGAATCCGGTATCGGCCTCTGTGGCATCGGTGTTCTTCACGGAGGGAAGGGGCGTCTGATTGTCGCCCACGGTGCCATTATCTGCGACATCCGCGGTCGCATCATCGTATGTTTCGGAACCGACGGCGGTTCCCTTGACTGTAGCACCTTACTTACTTCCACCGATTTTTACTGTGAAGGCAACTCCGTTACCGGTATCGGCGATATCAACGGAAGCGGTAACATCAGCCTCCGGGATTCTAATCTTACCATGCGGATTCTTGCCCGAGACAATCTGGATATCGGTAGCAAGGGCGGAAAGCTGGAAACCATCAATATTCAGAAACAGATTAAGGTGAATGAATAAAATATAGCCATAAAGCAAAACAGGGCGTGTGCATATTAAGTGCACACGCCCGTTTATCTGCATTTTTTGTATCACCTTATCGAAATAATGTAATTGATTTCGTTTTTTCTACCATTCGCTCCACAGCGTCCTCTCCTGACGAAATCGGACACAGAATGGCATACATACAACTGTAATCCGAAATTTCCACCTCCGAAAGTTCTAAATCAACAACTGCCATCTGCTCATTTTCCATCAACACATCCACATAATCCGCTCCCGAAAATGCCGCAACCGGTGACTGATCCACGAATAAGCTTACTCTATAGCCGCCTCCGTTCCTCCGAACAGAACTAATTGAGTATTATTCCTCCCATCAAACTGTTCCGTTTCCACTCCGTTTTGATAGAACATGCTATATAACGTATTCTCGTACCGCTTTCTTACGGTACCGTCACGATTCACACTTGTATACTGCTCTTTTATCTCCTCCGGAATCGGTTGATATGTAACTTCTGTAGTGATTGCGCTATCCGTTTCGGAAAAATTCCCGCTGATTTTCCATGGCAACATCTGGGACATACTATGATAATTTCCATAATCCATATTGTCCTCGGAAGTGCGAAAACCCGGACGGTTGATACATACAAAATAAGCTGTATGCTTCTCCGTATTCTCCGTCACTGTCGGTGTAAAGGTTAATGTCTCCTCCGAAACTCCGCTCAAACACTCCAACGGAATCAAGTATTTTTCCTGCTCCCCGATTCCATATACCTGTGGGATGCCGTCAACAAAAATCATATACCCCACTTCGGTGTCATTCGCACTCTCCATCTCCATTACAAGCTCAACAGAGTCATTCTCTCCCAGCTCGATTTTACGAGTTGTATTATCATAATTTGCCACCGACCACGCATAGTAATCCTGTATTTCCTGCCCGGATTGCTTTATTTTCTCCAAATCGAAGGGACCGCCCTCCAAAATTGAAGTCCCCGCCTCCTTTGTCGGAGTCGGCATTTCTGTAGGCGTTACTCCTTCTGTCGGAGCCGGTGATTCTGTAGGCGTTACTCCTTCTGTCAAAGTCAGTCCTCCTACATTTTCCGGTTGCTCCGTTGTTTTACACCCCGCTGCCACAAGAATACTGATTCCCAACAACATAACTAAAATACGTTTTTTCATAATTTCCCCCACCATTTCTTTCAGAATATGCTTTTAGACCTTCATAGCCCTCTTCTCAAGCACCATAAAAATCCTATCACATCCGTTTTCAGGAGTCAATTACACATCCTTTAAGATTGTTTAACATTTTAGTTACATTTACTCCTGCATAATCTCTACCTTAACTTCCGGCATTCCGTTCTCTTTCTTAGAAATCGTCACCATCATGTAAAAAGCTTCGTCAGATAGCTCAAGTTCCTCATCCCCTACAATCTCTTTGATAATATCTTTCAAGGAAGAATAGGCGTCATCCAATTCCTCTAACTCATGAGTATAGCGAAAACAAATCGGCTCCTCCGGAAGCTTTGTCCCGTCACTGATATAATCACAACATGCCACCTCAATCGCCGTCTCTAACACTGCCGCAAGATTCTCATCCGCTGCTACCCTGGAACGTTCCACATAACGGATAATGTCCACCCCCAAACCTCCGATATCCAAGATGCCCTCCGCTTCCTCAGACTCTTTGTTCTCTCCGTTTGCCTCATCTCCGGCAGTTTCTTCCAGCTTCTGTACCTCCGGAGCAAGTGTCGGAAGGGGTCCTTCCACAGGTCTGGCTACACAGCCGGCCAAGCCAAGCAATAACACTATTCCTAAAATGAAACCTTTTCTTCTCATCTTTTCCTCTCTCCCTTTCACAGACGAGTTCTTGCCGATTAGAATTGTAGCAAAAGACAGCTATCCTTCGGTAAGAACGACCTTACTTCACGTAATCGATAGCCTTACCGATATCGTTTCTCTTATATTTATTCGCAAAGGAAATCCACTCCGTTGCCGCATAGGCATTGGCACGAGCACCCTTTAAGTCATCGCCTACCGCAACTACGCCGAGAACACGTCCGCCGTTGGTTACTACCTTGCCGTTATCAAACTTGGTGCCGGCATGGAATACATAGTAGCCGTCCTTGGTCTTAAAGGTGTCTAAACCGTCAATCGGGAAGCCCTTCTCGTAATGCTCCGGATAACCGTCGGAAGCAAGTACCACACATACTGCCGCATTATCCGCAAACTTAAGATCGATGGTATCAAGCTTACCGTCAATACAAGCCTCAAATACATCCACAATATCATTCTCCATACGCGGAAGCACTACCTGAGTCTCCGGGTCGCCGAAACGAGCGTTGTACTCCAGCACTCTCGGGCCGTTCGGGGTCAGCATAAGCCCTACGAACAATACGCCTACAAACGGTCTTCCCTCAGCCTTCATGGCATCCATGGTCGGCTGGTAAATGTACTTCTTACAGAACTCGTCTACTTCTTCGGTGTAGAACGGAGTCGGGGAAAAGGTACCCATTCCGCCGGTATTGAGTCCCTGGTCGCCGTCCTTTGCACGCTTGTGATCCTGGGCACTGGTCATGGTCTTAATGATATTACCGTCACAGAATGCCAACACGGAAACCTCCGGACCGGTCATAAACTCTTCGATTACAAGCTTGTCACCTGCGGAACCGAACTGCTTGTCTTCCATAATCGCCTTAACACCCGCAACCGCTTCGTCATAGTTATTGCAAATCAAAACACCCTTACCTAACGCCAGACCATCTGCCTTTAATACGGTCGGATACGGGCTGGTCTTTAAGTACTCGATTGCCGCTGCCGCATCGGTAAATACCTCGTATGCCGCGGTCGGGATGTTGTACTTCTTCATCAAATCCTTGGAAAACGCCTTGGAACCCTCAATAATCGCCGCATTCTTTCTCGGTCCGAATACACGAAGTCCCTTTGCCTCAAAGGCATCTACCACGCCCGCACCGAGAGAATCGTCCGGTCCGATAATGGTCAAATCAATCTTTTCCTGTGCCGCGAACTCGGCAAGCTTCTCGGTCTCCATCACACCGATATTCACGCACTCACAAAACTCCGCAATACCTGCATTGCCCGGTGCACAATACATCTTGTCAACCTTTTTACTCTGGGCTACCTTCCACGCAATGGCGTGCTCTCTTCCGCCGCCGCCTACGATTAAAACCTTCATGTTTTCTCCTCCATCTGTCATAGTTCTATTTTCAATGCGTATTCCTCCGGCTACGCTCCAAAAGATAACCTTCCGTAAGCTACCGGCCATACGCTCTTTTTGTCTAAAACAACCGTAACACTTACTCTGTCACGAACGCTTTCCCGTCCTGCCAGGTCACCTTACCGTTGGCAATGGCGTTAATTGCTGCCGGGAGAATCTCCCATTCTGCCTCTTCCATCACTCTGCGCTGCAGAACCTCCGGAGTATCCCCAAGCTTCACCGCAACCGCCTTCTGCATGAGAATCGGGCCGGTATCCGTACCTTCATCTACAAAATGAACCGTAGCACCGGTTACCTTATTGCCTCTGGCAAGTACCGCCTCATGGACATGCAATCCGTAAAATCCGTCACCGCAAAAGGACGGAATCAAGGACGGGTGAATATTTAAAATCTTCTGCGAATATGCCTGAATGAGACATGCCGGCAAAATCACAAGATAGCCTGCCAGTACAATCAAATCAGGCTGATACTTCTGTACTCCTGCCAAAAGTGCTTCGTTAAACTCGGCACGGGATGCAAAACTCTTTGGAGAAATGCACTCTGCCGCGATGCCCTTATTCTTGGCACGTTCCAGCGCATAGGCATCTGCCTTGTTACTGATTACGGCTACAATTTCCGCATTGGTGATGGCGCCGCTGTCCATCTTATCCATAATCGCCTGTAAATTCGTTCCGCCGCCGGATACCAAAACTACGATTTTCGTCATAGGGACCTCCTTAAAAAATGAACAAAGCGCGTGCCGCGCCGGCCACAAAGACCGGACACCGCACACGCCATAAATTATGTATTACAGAATATCAATACCCTTTTCGCCGTTTACAGCCTCACCGAGGATATACGCCTCTTCGCCGGCTGCCTTTAAGGTAGCTACAGCCTTGTCAGCATCAGCCTTATCCACTGCGATTACCATACCGATACCCATGTTGTAGGTATTGTACATCATCTGCTCCTCAATGTTACCGTCCTTTGCAAGCATCTTAAAGATTGCCGGTACTTCGTAGGCATTCTTCTTCACCTGAGCACGGATGCCTTCCGGAAGCATTCTCGGAATGTTCTCGTAGAAACCGCCGCCGGTTACATGGCTGCAAGCCTTTACAACAATACCGTTGGTCTTTAAGGAAGAAAGAGCCTTTACATAAATCTTGGTCGGAGTCAAAAGCTTCTCACCGAGGGTCATACCCAGGGACTCATAATAAACATCAAGCGGCTTACGCTCCATCGGGAATACCTTACGAACTAAGGAGTAACCGTTACTGTGAATACCGGAGGAAGCGATACCGATAAGTACGTCACCGTCCTTCATGTTCTCGCCGGTAATCATCTCTGCACGGTCTACGATACCAACCGCAAAACCTGCAAGGTCATACTCGTCTTCCGGATAAAAGCCCGGCATCTCTGCGGTCTCACCACCGATTAATGCAGCACCTGCCTGCTTACATCCCTCTGCCACACCGCTAACGATGGTAGCAATCTTCTCTGGAATATTCTTTCCGCATGCAACATAGTCAAGGAAGAACAACGGCTCACCGCCTGCACATGCTACGTCGTTTACACACATTGCAACACAGTCGATACCGATGGTATCATGCTTGTCCAAAATAAAAGCAAGCTTTAGCTTCGTACCTACACCGTCCGTACCGGAAAGTAAGGTCGGCTGCTTCATCGTCATAAAACGATCCAATGCAAACGCACCGGAAAAACCTCCGAGACCGTTCAACACTTCCGGACGCATCGTACCCTTTACGTGCTCCTTCATAAGCTCCACTGCCTTGTAGCCTGCTTCAATATCCACTCCGGCTTTCTTATAATCCATCGTCATATCCTCCTGTCTGCTTTGTGCCCCTCACCTGCCGAGGGGAAGTTACCTTTATCATAGCATACTTTTCGCGCTTTTCCTAGTAGGAATGTCACGAAAAATATTCATGTGATTCATAAGTATTACTTATGGAGTTATAAGTACATTTTCTTCTTCGTTGTATCATGTGCCTCCGCTCACTATTCTTCAAACGCTTCCATCGGCACAGCAACCTCTATCCACTCATCATAAAAGTCCTCCCCGCCTTTTCCGATTTTCACCCCATAAGCCGCCTCCCATACACTGTCTTCCGGATTCTCCGGATACGCATCCAGGTATAGTACCAGCTTTTGCTTTTCACCACCCCCGACATCCTTATGCCACAAATCCGCAGAAATCATGTTCCATTCATCCGTTTTTCCGTCCCCCATATAAACCTGCGCCGTTCCTTCTATCCGAAACGACAGTTCTTCCTCGAATCTATTTACGAAATAGGCAGTCCCCACCAATTTCTTTTCATTCCAATTTGTCATTGTTGTAAAGTCGGTCAAAGCCAGCATACATTCCGGTCCGTCATACAGTATTACATCCTGCTCCCCCGGAATATACGAATATTCTTTATACGAATCTTCTCCCTTCGGATACACCCGGTACCGCTCTTCGGAAAAGAGACCGGCACTCAACGCACTTGCATGAAGTGTAAAGTCTAGCCTCTCTACCCGGTCACCCTCACTTTCCTCCAAACGATTGCCATACCAGTCAATTGCACCGAATGCCTTTGTACCGCCTTGTAAATAGGTCTCCCATCCGTAATAAGGCTCACACCGGAAGCCGTTTAAGGAATACTCCTCCATTTCCAAAAACAGCGGCTCCTCCGTGTGATTTTCCACAAATAGCTTTGCGGTATAACCGCCGCTCTCTTCATACACCTCATCAATCAAAAGCATGGTAAAATACTCATTTTCCGCTATTACAACGTCATCCGCTTGCCGTTCGTAGGAAAACGGAACCGCACTCTCTTCTCCCTGGGGATAAATAACACAGGGCCAATCACACAAGGAC
>JAFTPY010000105.1 GCA_017463035.1 Lachnospiraceae bacterium | reverse complement strand
ATGACCGGTCATGGACTTGGTGGAGCTGATTTTTACCTTCTTTGCACCCTCTTCACCGAAGGCAAGCTTGAATGCCGTGGTTTCGGTAGCATCGTTTAATGCGGTACCGGTACCGTGTGCGTTGATGTATAAGGAATCGGTAGTGTAGTCTACACCTGCCATAGCCTTTTCGATAGCCTTTGCGGTATAGGTAGCCTCCGGATCCGGAGCGGTAATGTGGTGCGCATCACAGGTGGCGCCGTAACCGCAGATTTCTGCGTAAATCTTTGCACCGCGGGCAACTGCGTGCTCATACTCCTCTAAGATGAGGGTAGCTGCACCTTCGCCTAATACGAAGCCTGCGCGGCGGGAATCGAACGGAAGAGAAGCCTCGTTCGGGTCCGTTGCCTGGGACAGTGCCATACAGTTAATAAAGCCTGCTACACAAAGCGGATTTACGGAGGACTCGGAACCGCCGCAGATGGCTGCGGTGAGATATCCGTCCTTGATGGCACGGTATGCTTCGCCGATGGCGGTAGTACCGGTAGCACAAGCTGTGGACATACACATAGCGTTGCCGTGAGCATTGAAGCGGATGGCAATCTGACCTGCCGCAATGTTGATAATCATCTTCGGAACAAACTGCGGGGAAACCTTCTTCGGTCCGCCTGCAAGAATGCCTTCGTGGTTCTCTAAGGTGGTTTCGATACCGCCGACACCGGAACCGAAGTATACGCCTAACTCATCCTCGGCTACCTTTCCGGCAATACCGGAATCCTGCATTGCTTCCTCTGCGGAAACGAGAGCGTACTGGGTGTAAAGGTCGGTCTTACGTACGGTACCCTTATCCAATACTGCGGACGGGTCAAAGTTCTTTACCTCTGCCGCCAGCTTGCTCTTAAAATCCGTGGTGTCAAAGCGGGTAATCGGTGCGATACCGTTTACGCCGGTAACTAAACCGTTCCAATATTCGTTCATATTATTTCCGATCGGGGTCACTGCGCCGAGACCGGTTACAACAACTCTTCTCATACTCTTTCTCCTCCTACATTGCCATGCCGCCGTCGATGCGGATGACTTCGCCCGTAATATAATTTGCCATGTCAGAAGCCAGGAACAATACTAAGTTTGCGATTTCCTCCGGCTCTGCGAAACGCTTCATCGGAATTGCGTTAACAAATTCCTCCTTGTCTGCAAAGGCAGTGGTCATCGGGGTTCTTACAAAGCCCGGAGCGATGGCGTTACAGCAGATACCGCGGCTGCCCAGCTCCTTTGCGATGGACTTGGTAAAACCGATTAAGCCGGCCTTGGATGCAGCGTAATTGGTCTGTCCCGGGTTACCCATTACGCCGGCTACGGAGCTGACGTTGATGATTTTTCCGGCACGCTTCTTTAACATCACCGGATATACCTGCTTTACGGTGTTATAAGCGCCTACCAGGTTGATATCGATAACGGAGGTAAACTCCTCCGGCTTCATGGAAAGAAGCAGCTTATCGCGGGTAATACCTGCGTTGTTTACTAAAATATCTACGGTACCGAACTCGGCAAGGATTTCCTTGAACACTTCCGTGGTCTTATCGAAATCGGAAATATCGCACTGATATGCCTTTACCTTGGTACCGAACTGAGTAAGGTAAGCTACGGTTTCTTCCGCAACCTCCATGCTTCCTGCGTCTAAGAATGCCACATCGGCACCGTTTTTGCAGAATGCTTCGCAAACGGCACGGCCGATGCCGCGGGAGCCGCCGGTAACGACGGCAACTTTATTTTTTAAAGATGTATTATTTTCCATGTTGAATTCCTTTCCCTATTTACCCAGCTCGGCAAGAACGTTGTCAAGCTGTTCCTTGGTTTCTACGGCATATGCCTTTGCGTCCGGAACAATCTTTTCCACAAGCTTCTGTAAGGTATTGCCGACACCGGTTTCAATAAATGTGGTGACACCCTGTTCTGCCATGGAAAGGATGATTTTTTCCCAGAGAACCGGATGATTGACCTGGGCACACATAGTCTCTCTTACGTTATCGCCGTAAGGAGCTGCGGTCAGATTTGCGTAAATCGGAAGAGACGGGGTACTGATATCGAATCCTGCCAAATCCTTGCTAAATTCCGCTACAGCCGGGGTCATAAACGGAGAATGGAATCCGCCGCCTACCTTAAGAGGAAGGGCACGACCGCCTGCAGCCTTTACTTCTTCATAAAACTGCGGAAGTTCTTCGGTACTTCCTGCGCATACCAACTGTCCGGTGCAGTTGTAATTTACCGGATATACATGCTCGTAGTGGGAGGCAAGCTCCTCTACGGTTTCGTTCGGCAGCTTCACAACGGCTGCCATGCCTGCCGGAGCTTCCGCTGCGGCCTTTGCCATATGACGGCCTCTTGCACAGGCGATGGAAAAACCGGTCTCCGAAGTATATGCTCCCGCAAATGCCAAAGCCGGAATCTCTCCTAAGGAAAAGCCTGCAACCATATCCGGCGAAATGCCGGCATTCTTTACTGCTAATGCGGCAGCCAAATCTGCCAGATAGAGACACGGCTGGGTGTTCGCGGTGTCGCGTAACGTTGCCTCGTCTCCCTCAAACATTTGGGCAAGGGTGCCCGGACGAAGTGCTTCTGCTTTATCAAAGAGCTCAGCTACTTCGTTAAAGTTTTCGTATAAATCTTTTCCCATGCCAGGGTGCTGTGCACCCTGACCGGAAAATAAAAATGCTATTTTACCCATGCGGTTACTCCTTTCAAAAGAGCTTCGCATTCGGTTACGAGCTCTGTCACAATTTCTGCGGCGGTCTGCTCCTTATTTACCATACCGGAAATCTGACCGGCAAGGAAGCATCCCTCCTTGGTATCACCGTCTACGGCAGCCTTACGAAGACCGCCGACACCCAGCTCCGCAACCATTTCCGCAGTAGTTTCCGGAGCGTACTCCACTTTTGCGAAACCACGGCTGAACGGGTTCTTGATGCAACGGCAGGTATTTCCGCCGAAGCGTCTTCCGGTGGTGATGGTGGAAGTATCGTTTGCCTTTAATACCATGTCCTTGTAGTTCTGATGTACGGAGCACTCCTTAGCTACGAGGAAACGGGTACCTAACTGTACACCGCACGCACCCAGGCAGAAGGAAGCAGCCATACCGCGGCCGTCCGCAATACCGCCGGCAGCAAGTACCGGAATGGAAACTGCGCTACAAACCTGCGGAACCAAAGCCATAGTAGTTAACTCGCCGATGTGACCGCCGGATTCCTGACCCTCGGCAACCACTGCGGTAGCACCGCACTGTTCCATTTTCTTTGCCATGGCAACGGAGGCGATAACCGGGATAACCTTAATCCCTGCAGCAAGCCAAGCCTCCATGTAAGGAGCCGGACTTCCTGCGCCGGTGGTAACCACCGCTACCTTTTCCTCTACCACAACCTGTGCCACCTCGGCAACGTGAGGACTCATTAACATGATGTTCACACCGAAGGGCTTGTCGGTCAGTTCGCGGGCAATCTTGATTTGCTCACGAAGATAATTTGCATCGGCATTCATGGCGGAAATGATACCAAGACCGCCTGCGTTCGATACGGCAGCGGCAAGCTTGCCGTCCGCAATCCACGCCATACCACCCTGGAAAACCGGGTAGGTAATTCCTAATAAATCACAGAGTTTCGATTGAATCATAATTTACCTCGTCTTAGTTGTTCTTAAGCTCCTCAATCTTTGCAATGAGGTCGCCTACGGTAGCGATGGACGGATCCGGCTCGATGGAAACGCCGAACTCTTCTTCTACGTTCATCAGTAACTCAACGATATCGAGAGAGTCGATACCAAGGTCATCAGAGAAGCTGCTTGCTTCGGTGATGGAGTCTGCATCGATAGAGAGGCTGTTTGCTAAAAGTTCTTTGATCTGGTCTAACATAGTTTCGTTCTCCTTTTTTATAAATAGATATTTTTTATGAACAAGCCTTTGAAACAGAAGCGTTCGCAGGCGTGTTACCGTTTGATGCCGCGCGCCGGTTTTTGGCGTGCGGTTGCTCGCTTTTTACAAGCAATGTTCTTTTACCAGCGAATCAGGCAGGCTGCATTTGCAAGGCCGCCGCCGAAGGCGGTAAGAATAATGTAATCGCCGTGCGTAAGCTTCCCGGCACGGTTCAGCTCATCCAGGGCAATCGGAATACTTGCGCTGGAGGTATTGCCGTAGCGTTCGATGTTCATGTAGAACTTATCCTCAGCGGTCTTAAGACGCTTTGCGGCAAAATCAATGATACGCTTGTTGGCCTGATGCGGCACAATATACTTAATATCATCTAAGGTCAGATTGTTCTGAGTCAGCAGTGTATTGACATCGTTGCAGATAGAACTTACCGCATACTTAAAGGTTTCCTGACCCATCATGTGAATGTACGGGGTGTCATTCTCCTTGGTAAAGAACGGGGAGCAGCCCACGTTGGTCGGAATCTTGATTACTTCGTCGTTGCCCTGTACGGTAACAACGGAATCCAGATAGCCGTCAACGCCGCTCTCAAGAACCGCTGCGCCGGCACCGTCGCCGAAAATAATACAGGTACCGCGATCGGACCAGTCCATGATGCCGCTTAAACGCTCTGCACCGATGACCAGAATCTTGTTTGCCTTTTTTCTGGCAAAGAGTCCGGCTGCGGTTTCAAGTAAAAACAGGAAGGCGGAGCAGGCTGCATTGATTTCCAGTGCAGGACAGGTGGCTCCCAAAAGCTTCTGCACCATACATGCGGTGGACGGGGAAACATACTCGCCGCTTACGGTGGCGGTAATAATATAGTCTAAGTCCTCCGGCTTGCAGTTTGCGTTTTCAAGAGCAGAAAGGGCTGCCTTGTACGCCATGTCGGAGGTCCACTCCTCTGTGCTGACTCTGCGCTCGGCAATGCCGACACGCTGCTTGATCCATTCGTCATTGGTATCCACCATGGTGGACAGTTCGTCGTTGGTGACGATACGCTCCGGTACATACATACCGGTTCCGATTATATGAAACATAACATCCTCCAAAAAGTTCAATCGGCAGGGAAATGAAATCCTTGCTACGGGCTCCTCAAAAAAGCCATTCGATAAGTTAGTGGAAGAAAGAGGAAAAAAGTTACAAGGAAATACAAATTTTTTTTAAAATTATTTCGAAGAGGTCATCAAAAGGCAGAAAAACAGCGGATTTGCGATAGTAAAAAAAGTTCTGTCCAAAGAAAGAAAAATATGGTATACTATCCCTAAAAGTGTTCAAAAAGAAGAGAAGTTTTAAGTCCTTGCGGACAGGGGGATGGTTTTATTGGAAGATTTTGAAGAGATTTATGTGCGATATCAGCCGAAGATATACAGCTTTCTGTATCGTCTCAGCGGTGATGCGCAATTGGCGGAGGAGCTGACCCAGGAGACCTTTTACCGGGCGTTTGTGTCCTTTCAGAAATATAAAGGAAACAGCAGTATTTTTACATGGCTGGCAGCAATTGCCAAGTATACTTATTTCGGTCATCTGAAAAAGGAGAAGCAGTCCAGAGAAGTGATTCAGTTGGATGATGTGGTCACCTTTTTTATGAATCAGGAGGGGCAGACGTCTGCGGAAAGTCAGATGCTTCGGAAAGAGGTAACGGATAAGGTCAGGGAAGTACTTTTAGAGCTGCCTCAGAAGAATCTGGAAGTGGTGGCACTTCGGATTTATGCGGAGATGTCTTTTAAACAGGTGGCGGAAGCAATGGGGATTTCGGAAAGTTCGGCAAAGGTGCTGTACTTCCGGGCAAAAAATATGTTAAAGGAGAGGTTGGAGCATGAGTATCAGCTGTAATATCGCACAGGATTTAATCGTATTGTTTCAGGAAAAGACGGTCAGTGATGAGACAAGAAGGGAAGTCAGAGAGCATTTAAAAGAATGCAGAGCATGTCGCAAGGTTTACAGAGAATATGCTCATTTGAATCAGGAAGAGTTGCATTTTGAGCCGGAGGCAATGCCGGAGTATGAGTTCGGCTACGGAGAACTGGCAGCCCGGATTCGTAAAAGAAAGTTTTGGAAGCATACGGTGGTGACGAGTGCCTTTGCGGTATGCATCGGCATCACTGTACTGGTGACCCGCGCGATTTTACGGAACGAGAAATAGGATGAAGTTATTTGTGAATAATGAGCAGCGATAGGAGGACCGTCTATGGAAATCGAACGCAAATTTACCGTATCCGCTGTTCCGGCGGATTTGACCCGGTATGCCTGTAAGGAGCTGGAGCAGGGGTATCTTTGTACCCATCCGGTGGTTCGGGTGCGGAAGTCGGTGAAAAACGGCGAAGCAAGCTATATTCTTTGTTATAAATCCAAGCTGGGATTGGAAAAGAAAGAGGATGCCACAGCACAGGTATGCCGCGAAGAGGAAATGCCGCTGACCAAGGAAGCCTATGAGAAGCTTCTTTCTAAGGTGGACGGTCGTGTAATTGCGAAGAAGCGTTATTTGATTCCGTACGAATCCTATACCATCGAACTGGATGTATTTGCCGGAGAACTGACCGGCCTTGTATTCGCGGAAGTGGAATTTCCGGACGAGGATGCGGCGGCATCCTTTGCTGCACCGGATTGGTTTGAAAAGGACGTGACCTTTGATGACCGGTTCAAGAACGGTAGGTTGGCAAAGTGGAAGGAAGCACCGGAGGAGCTTCGGAAGGCGGGACTTATGTTACTTGAAGTTAATTAGTTTCTATGGTATAATTATTTAAAAAAAGGAGGAGTTTTCTATGAAATCAATTCGAATGAAAATTACGGCAGCGATTGTGTTTTGTTCTTTGATTACGGCAGTTGTAATCAGTCTGCTCAGTATATCCGACACCAGAAGCCTGTCGAATACCGCAGCAGAAAAGGAACTGGTGTTGACCTGTGCCAATACGGGCGGAGAGATTAATGCTTTGATTTCCAGAATCGAACAGTCTGTGGACACATTAAGCGATGTGGCGATGGAGAAATTGGATTTTGCAAAGTTCCCGAATAATAATGCATATGTGAACGAATATACGAATGGGCTTTTGGAGGAATTTTTCACATTTGCGGAGCACACGGACGGAGCGATTACGGCATACATCCGGTATAACCCGGAGTTTACGGAGCCGACCTCCGGTATATTTCTGACCCGTAACGATACAAAGTCCGCGTTTGACAGCGTAACACCTACGGACTTTAGTATGTACGACCCGTCCGATGCGGCGCATGTGGGCTGGTATTACATACCGGTGGCAAACAAGGCACCGATTTGGATGGATCCGTATTTAAATGCGAATATTAATGTATATATGATTTCTTATGTTGTTCCGCTCTATGAGAACGGGACATCGGTGGGTATTCTCGGAATGGATATTGATTTCGGTCAACTGACATCTTTGGCAGACAGTGCGGTTGCATTTGATACAGGATATTCCTTCATTGTGAGTTCCTCGGGAAATGTACTGTATCATAAAGAGATAGAGTCCGGCACCGATCTGGCGGATTATAACGGTGGTGAGCTGGCTGCTGTTAAGGAGTTTGTGCTGGATGCGTCCAATCAGGGAAAGACGTTACAGTATAGTTATAACGGAGGGGACAAATATTTGTCCTATGTGGAATTGGGAAATGGCATGAAGCTTGTCCTGACTGCTCCTTTGGGAGAGATTACAGCGGATGCCGATGCGCTTTCTTCCAAACTGTTAATGTTCCTTGCCATCGGTCTTGTGATCGCAGTTGTACTCGGTATTATTATCGGAAGCACCATTGCAAAACCGATTAAGCGGATTACGGATATTATCAAGCAGACCTCCGAACTGGACTTCCACAAAGCAGAGGATATTGATCGTTTGATGAAGAAGTCGGACGAAACCGGAATTATGGCAAAGGCGGTAAATGAGATGCGTTCCGTTTTGCGGGATCTGGTAAATAATATGGAACGTGTTAAGGACGGCCTGATTGGGAACATGAAGCGTCTGGATGAAGTAATGAGAGAAAATAATGCGATTTCTGAGGATAATTCCGCAACTACCCAGGAGCTGGCAGCCGGTATGGAAGAAACGACGGCGGGAGCAACGATGATTGTAGGTAATTTAGATGCCATACAGGTGAATGCAGAGGATATTCGGGGACTTTCCGAGCGGGAACAGAAGGAATCGAAGGAAATTATGGTGCGTGCAAGAGAGCTTCGTGACAATACCCGTGCATCCAGTGACAGAGCTATGGCCGTGTATGCGGAAATGAAGGCGAGAACCGAGGAAGCGATTGAAAAGTCCAAGGTTGTGGCAAAGATTAATGAATTGACCGATGATATCCGCAACATTTCTTCCCAGACAAATCTTCTTGCTTTAAATGCAAATATTGAAGCGGCAAGAGCCGGGGATGCAGGAAAAGGCTTTGCGGTAGTTGCTACGGAAATCGGTGCGCTGGCAAATCAGACCTTCCGGACGGTAGACGGTATCAATGAGATTGTGCAGGATGTAAACGATGCGGTTCAGAATATGACTGGATGTATGGAAGTTATTATGCGGTTCCTGGAAGAAACGGTGGTGAAGGATTATAGCACCTTCGGTCAGGTGGGGGAACGTTACGAACAGGATGCCAACAGCTTTGCGGAATCCATGCAACATATTTATTCCGAGATTTCCGAACTGAGCCGGAAGATTACAGAGATTGCCGATACGATGGATGGTTTGAGCCGTACCATTGCTGAGTCTGCGGATGGTGTAAACCTGATTGCGGAAAAATCCGGCGAAGCGGTAGGAAAGACAATGGAAGGCTATGAGCACTTGCGGGAAAGTGAGACAAGTCTGAATCTCATGAAAGAATTAATTGAGAAATTTGATGTATAAAAAGGCTTCAGAACAACTATTGAAAAGGGGCATCGCATTTGCGATGCCCCTTGGGTTTTCTTATAGTCTTTTAATCTTCGTACGGCTTCATGCACTGAATGGTGCCGTCTGCGTTGTACTTAATCTCTCTGAACATAACACAACGCTGATGGTTTACACCGCCGGATAAAGAAGAGTCGTGGTAGAACAAGTACCACTTGTCGTTCCACTCTACGATGGAGTGGTGGGTGGTCCAACCGACAACCGGCTCTAAGATACGGCCACGGTACGTGAACGGACCCATCGGGCTCTTACCGGTTGCATAGCAAAGATAATGGGTATCACCGGTAGAGTAGGAGAAGTAGTAGGTATCCTTATACTTATGTACCCAGGAAGCCTCGAAGAAACGTCTGTCGTGGTCGCCTGCAAGCAACGGATTACCGTTCTCGTCTAAAATCTTAATCTCCTGAAGCGGAGCCTTGAAACCGAGTAAATCATCGGTCATCTCGGCTACCAGCGGTCCCAAAGCCGGGCCGTCTACCGGAGGCTCTACGAAATTCTCGGTGAATTCGCCGGTCTGCCACTTCTCGAGCTGACCGCCCCAAAGACCGCCGACATACATATAAGCCTTTCCGTCGTCGTCAACCAAGACTGCAGGGTCGATACTCTTACTGCCTTCGATGTAGTTCGGTTCCGGAGTGAACGGACCGGTCGGGCTGTCGCTGGTCGCAACGCCGATTCGGAAAATGCCGTCCTTATCCTTTGCCGGGAAGAACAAGTAGTACTTGCCGTTCTTATATGCAGCATCCGGAGCCCACATCTGGTGGCTTACCCACGGAACGTCCTTTTCGTGAAGTGCTTCACCGTTGTCTACGCACGGTGCATCTAAGGAATCCATAGAAAGAATATGATAGTCCTCCATCTGGTACTGATCGCCGTTGTCATCGTCCGGGCAATCGAGAGCCACGTCGTGAGACGGGTAGATATACAGCTTACCGTTAAAAACATGTGCAGACGGGTCAGCAGTATAGATATGTGTAACTAAAGGTTTTTTCTGCTCAGCCATAATTAGTCTCCTTTACAGTTAAATTTACAGATACATCATCACTATAAATGTACCTTGTTTTTCCTTTTTTGTCAAGTAAAAGGTGCTTCCGTGGAAAAAAAGTTACTTTCTTCTTGTTTTGTCAATATTTTATTGTTATTTTCAGAAAAAAGTGCTATAATTATT
>JAFTPY010000104.1 GCA_017463035.1 Lachnospiraceae bacterium | reverse complement strand
TTGATTGGCAAACTCTCTGCACCACTTGTCAAGCAAGCCTCCCGGTACACCGTCCTGGGGTGCCTGATCCTCTGCCGGAGACCACACCGTAAGGGTTATCTTCTTTGCTTCGCCGTCTGCCTGGCCACCGCCCTGACTTCCGGATTGGCCGGCACCCGGCGTCGGATTCCCACCGTTCCCTTGGTCCTCACCGCAGGCACAGGCTGCCATACCGAGCACCATGCCGCAAACCAAGGTTGTTGCTACTATTTTTCTAAGCTTTTTCCATACTCTCATTCTCTTTTCCTCTCATTCCTGTGAACCGCTTCTTAAAACAAAAAGGATGGCGGCTCACACATTTATGTGTATAGCCTAACCATCCTCTAAAAAAATATACTGATTCAATTTTAAAACTACTCTACAAAATACACTCTATTTTCTTTTCTCGGCAATACTCCCGGATACTCTCCCTCCGCATAGCCCAGCACACAGTTTCCGATGCCTTCGTACACGCCCTCAAGACCCAGAGACTTTAACCACTGCTTCCATTCCTCCTGCTCGAATACTTCCTTCGCACGATGAATCCAACAACTGCCGATGCCCAGCTCGTGCGCCGCCAACATCAGATTTCCCATAACAAGGCTTCCGTCATAGACATAGGTGCCCTTCTTTTCCGCCAACACCACCAGAACCACCGGCGCCCCGTAGAACGGGTCGTTTTCGCTTCCCATGACCTTCGCGTTGGCCTTTGCCATCTTATCTCTGATTTCCTTGTTTGTCACGGCAACAATCACCGGCGTCTGCAGATTCATTCCGCTGGCCGCAAAGGTGCCCGCTTCCACGATTTTTTCAATCACATCCTTCGGAAGCATGTCGGATTTATATCTTCTGATGCTTCTTCTGGTCTGCATTTTTTCTAACACTTCGCTCATTATGCTTCCTCCTTGGTATCCTCTTCTTCCGGCTCCGGCAAAATCGGATTTGTATTCTGTCTGCGGTACATCCAGGCCATGGTTCGGTACTTCTGGACATCAATCTTTTCGTACTGGTCCTTCTTCATACGCCACTGCCAGTTGCTACCCATGGTGGACGGGAAATTCATACGGGCTTCATTGCCCAGCCCCAGCAAATCCTGCATCTGGAAGATTGCGGTATGAAGATGGGTACGATATGCGGTACGAATAAGAGCGTCCTCCACTGATTCCTGACGACCGATGCCGAAATACTCACGGATGCGTCCCATATCCCAATCGGACTTCCCTGCCAGACAACCGTGCAAGGTCTCGTTGTCGTGAGTGCCGATATAAGCAATACTGTTGTTAGACGTAAAATTATGCGGCAGGTACGGATTGTCCGGGGTACAGTCAAGGGCAAACTCCAATACCTTCATGCCCGGATACTCGTTTACCTCCATCAAATCCACCACCGGCTGGGTTACCACGCCAAGGTCTTCGGCAATAATCTTACCTTCGCCTACCACTTCGTTTATCATGCGGGTCAGCTTCTCCCCCGGTCCCTTCTTCCATTCCCCGTTCATGGCGGTTTCGCTCTCTGCCGGAATGGAATAGTAATTTACAATACCGATAAAATGATCGATACGAATCACATCGTAGCGTTCTGCGGAAATGGTCATACGACGTCTCCACCAGTCAAAATTCTGCGCCTCCATCACATCCCAGCGATACAACGGATTGCCCCATCGCTGACCGGTGGCAGAAAACAAATCCGGCGGAACTCCCGCGATATTGATTTCTCTGCGAAGAGCATCCAGCTCAAACAAGTCGTAATGCGCCCACACATCCGCGGAATCCATTGCCATATAAAGCGGAATGTCACCGATAATCGCTACACCCTTGCGCTTTGCATACTTCCGCAGGCGGTTCCACTGCTCGTCAAACTTAAACTGGCAGAACATGTAGTAACCCACTTCCTCGGAAAGCTTCGTCTCCATCTTGGAAAGTGCCGCTTCCTCATGAAGACGCAACGGCATCTCCCACTCCTGCCACGGTTGTCCGCCGAGAGAATCCTTAATGGCCATAAAGAGTGCGTAGTCTCTCAGCCAATAGTCATTCTTCTTACAAAACTCCTTAAACTCCTTGGTATCCTGATGCTTACTGTTTTTATACGCAATGTGAAGCACCTCACGGCGCCCCATGTAAAGCGCACCATAGTCCACCGTCTCCGGCTTCTCACCCCATTCGATTTCACTGCAATCCTCTACAGAAAGCAATCCTTCTTCAATCAAGGTCGGAAGATCAATAAAATACGGATTGCCCGCAAAGGCGGAAAAGGACTGGTACGGGCTGTCGCCGTAGCCCGTCGGACCCACCGGCAGTACCTGCCAGTAGGAATACTCCATCTCTCTCGCAAAATCCACAAAGGCAAAGGCTTCCTTACCCAAAGTACCGATGCCGTATGGTCCCGGAAGACTGCTGATGGGCATCAAAATGCCCGCGCTCCGATTCCACTTACGTTCTGTTGCCATACTAAAATCCCCTTTCGGTTCTAATTTCTTTCTCTAAAAATGACTCGGTGTATATCGCACTGTATGAATCACAACTATTTTTTCCTTCTCCCTTATTTTATATACGATTGTATAGTTCTTGATAAACAACTGTCGATACCCCATATTTGCATATAACCCAATCTTTCGCTCTGCACCTCGCTGTGGCATATCTTCCAGACTATATATTGCCATCTCCAATAATTCTATCATTCCTATAGCTGTCTCCGACACCTTAAGTTCTTGGAAAATATATGCATAAATGCCATCCAAATCACGCATAGCCCGTGGCGAAACCTTCACCTCATACTCACCCAATATACTTCCTCCTTAACACACTTAATGCTTCCCGTGCATCCATTAACTCTGCTCCGTTTGCAATTTCCTCTTCCGATTCCTTGATTGCCATATCGATATTAGACGAATCCAATAAACGCTCATAAGTTTCCATGCTCATTACTACCAAATCCCCATATCCGTTTTTTGTAACAAACACCGGTTCCTGTTTTTTATGACAACGTTCTGAAAGTTCTGTTGTATTTCTCAACTCTTTGATTGGAATAATCTGCGGCATACTTTGCACCCCCTTTTATGGCATAATTATAGCATAATTATGCCTCTATTTCAAGAAATGTATTGCTATAAAAGCCATGTATTTACTAACCTACTACTCATATTTTAAACTTTTTCCAAACTATATGTAATTTTTTCGCCGTTTCTGACGTTATATATATGAAAAGCTTTTCAAATAGAAACAAAGGAGAACAGAGATGGATTCAACCGAGGTTGAGATTGTTGCAAAGAAATATCTGGATTCTGTATACCGCGTGGCAATCAACTACTCTAAAAATGCACAGGATGCGGGCGATGCCGTTCAGAATGCGTTTCTGAAGCTACTAAAAACCGACATGGTATTTTCGGATGATGAACACATCCGCAGATGGCTGATTAAGGTGACAATCAATGAATGCAAAAGCATTTGGAGAAAGCTTAGTAAGCATTCCGTAAGCAGTCCTGACGAGCTTACTGATAATGGTTACGAACTGCCTACCGTATCACAAAGCGAATACAACACCATCGACCGCGCGCGGGAGCTTTGGGATGCGGTGATGCATTTGCCTGCAAAGTACAGCATTGTGGTTCATCTGTATTATTATGAGGGGTATTCGGTTGACGAAATCTCAAAAATGGCAGGCATTTCAAAATCAAATGTACAAATCCGCCTGATGCGCGGAAGAACAATGTTAAAGGAAAGCTTAGAGGAGACAGACTATGACGGAAAATAAAATGAGAAAAGAAACAAACGAAGAATGGAACAGCCTTTACGAGGCAACATTTGACGGCATAAAAGCTCCCTACGAGCTTTACAGAAAGGTGGCAGACATGAAAAACAGCGTAAATCGTAAAACAAGTCTAATTAAAAAGGGAGTTATCGCAGCTGCGGTTGCTCTTTCGGTTGTAGTCGGCAGCAATCTCGCCGTTTACGCAGCAACCGGCACCGGCTGGCTGGGACGTATTATGGTATCCTGGTCCAGCGAAGAAAAGGAAGTGGTGTTCCGTGAAGAAGTAACTCCGAACGGAGAGACCTATTACATCGGTACCGTTCAGAACGAAAAGGGCAACTCCCTTACCATAACAACCAAAGACCCTTCGGTACTGGAAGGAAAAAGTTTTGAAATCAAGGGGACGGATATTTATGTAACTTATGAGGACGGCGAGACAAAAATAATTGAAGTCTACGACCAAGAGGAAGACTTTACAGCAGGGTTGGTTTTGGTTACCCCGTTACCGGAAAAGTAAATTAAACCGGCATAGACAACCATGCAAAAAATCAGAGCCCGCGCTTTCGCGACGGGCTCTTTTGCTACGCCATAAATCCTCTCTTGGACTCATTCATATTCACATACATCTCATTCAGCGTTCCTCTGCCGTATGTCAGTCCCGCATATACCTGCTGGGTGTTTTTCATCACCGGACCGCTGGTATCCTCTTCACTGACCTTTTGATAGCCGGCAAGCAGTTTTTCAAAAATATCCTCTACACCGGAAAGCAATTCCGGCTGCTTCTGTACCCTCGCCGCCGTCAATTGCTTATTTGCAAAAATATACAGGCTCATCAGATGATAGGAAAGACCGATGCTGTAATCCAGAGATGCCATCAGTTCATTCACAAACCGGCCCGCATGAGCCAGTTCCTTTTCGAAAGTTGCGGTATCCCCTTCTGCAAAGACTTCCTTTGCATACTCCATATCTTTTAAAATAATCTCGTTCATAATCAAGATTAATTCACTGCGGGAGTCCTGTGTTAACGGCATGGAAAATTCCTGTATTAATTCTTTTCTCATATCCTGCCTCCGTCTCGCTTCGTTTTCTGCCGCTACTCCGTCTTCTAAAACTGCCCCGGTTTCACGTCCGTTCCTTACACACTGCTACTTTCGGAAGAATATCCCTTTAGCTCTGAAGCAACGATAAAATACTCTGCGGTCTCTCATTTGCCTGGGCCAGCATTGCGTTACCCGACTGGGAAAGCACCTGCTGCTGGGTGTAGGTTACCATTTCCTTTGCCATATCCACATCCTCCACACGGGACAATGCTTCCGTTAAGTTCTCTGCGGAAATATTCAAGCTGTTAATGGAGTGCTCCAAACGGTTCTGGTATGCACCGAGCTTCGCCCGGATGGCGGAAACCTCCTGAATTGCATTTTCGAAAATTGTAATGGCCTTCTGTGCGGATTCCTGGGTATTTACGTTTACCACTGCGGTTCCCAAGGTATCCGTATCCACCTTCGGAATACGAACCTCCATAGTCTGTCCTTCGTTTGCACCGATCTGCAAATCCATCGGACCTGCCTTTAATACGGTAACTGTAGCCTCGGCCTCGCCCTGTACCTTAAACTTCATCTTAAAGTCATCCACATCCGTTACCGTAACATAGTCTCCGTCAATAGAAACCGTAGCAGTACGTGCAAAACCGGTGGTATAATCCAATGTCACTTCCGCGTCCACACCCGCACCGCTTATGCCGGAGGAAATGCCAAGTGCCTTTGCCAATTCCTCATTGGTACAATAAATCTCAATGGAAGCGTCATCGCCCTTATCTGTTGTTTCAAACAAAAGTCCGGTTGCATCTGCAATGGTTGCGGTCTCCGGCTCGCCGTCCGCACCCTCCACAGTCGGAGTCACGTTAATATCTACCGTAGATCCCGCCTCACGAAGCTTCTCGTATACATCATTCAAAGTATCCGTCTCTTTAATCTCGATTTCCTTTTCATTAATGGCAATCTTTCCGTTATATCCCAGCGCAGCCGATTTACTGGTACTTCCCGGAATCGTTGTCTCTACCTGCGCCGGCTGCGGTGCCTTGGTAACACTTAAGGCATACTCGGTAATCGCTACGGAATCCGACAAAGAAATCAGCTGAATCTTTTCATTGTCGGAATAAGAACGACGGTCTACCGTACCGTTTAACAGCTTCTTTGTATTGAACTCGGTGGTAGTGGAGACACGATTGATTTCCTCGTTTAACTGATCAATTTCATCCTGAATCGCTGCACGGTCTTCGTCGGTATTCACACCGTTTGCCGCCTGCACGGAAAGCTCACGCATACGCTGAAGCATTGCTTCCACTTCATCCAGCGCACCTTCTGCGGTCTGAATCACGGAAATACCGTCTGCCGCATTACGGGAGGCCTGCTCAAGACCCGCAATCTGAGTTTTCATCTTTTCGGAAATAGCCAGACCCGCCGCATCGTCTGCCGCACGGTTGATACGAAATCCGGAGGAAAGACGCTCTAAGCTCTTATCCAGAGCACCGCCCGTCTTTCCGAGAATGTTACATGCCTTTAAGGCAGAGATATTATGATTGATTCTCATGCTGTCACCTGTTCCTTTCCGGGCCCGTCCTGCGTATCCTTACGCAACACCTATGCCCGCTCGATTTCCATGATATGAACAAATACCGCCTTGGAGGCTGCCAGTAACTGTGCTGTATCCGGCTTTTCACCCATCTGCGGTTCGGTGACATCTCCTTCCTTGTCAATGCCCGGGATTCGGTTCACGGTATATTCTCCCATTCTTGCGTCCGGTCCGCAATATACCATGGCATCCGATACTCCCAAATCAAGTAATCGTATTGTCAGCTCCCGTTTGCTGTGTTCGAGCAGCTCGGTTCCTTCCCGGGAATCACTGCTGACAAAACAGAAAATCTGATTGTCTTCTATCTGTAAGTCCGCCTGTACGTTTCCTAGCTTTACAAGCGGAATCTTTACCGATGCTTTTCCACCCTCTAATCCTTCGCTTTCCGTCTGCAGAGTAACACGCATACTCTTAATACCTTCTGCGGTCTCCACCGGGAAATCGAAACATTCCTTACCTGCGCACTCCCCGCGCAGCTTTACTCCCATCTTAATCTGCTTCAGTGCCTTCAAATCAACCGAGGTCGGTTCTCCGGCATTCTGCATATCATCCTCTAAGTTACGAACTGCTTTTTTCAGATTACGGTAATAACCCTCCGCAACCCGTACATCAAATAAGCTCTCGGTACTGTCTGCACCGCCGGCTGCCAAAAGCGCATCCGTCTCCGTCTCTGCCGCTTCTACCTTTTCATCCTTGCGGAACTGCTTTAAGAGCTTACCCAGCTTTCCGTACATCTCTCCGGTACCTGCCAAAAACTCCTTCGCCGCCTCTACGTTGTTGGCGGTTACCACCAGACCCAGGCCCTGTAAGAACTCCGGTGCCTGCTCTGCCGTCTGCGCAGTCATACGGAGATTCTGTACCGCCTGCTCCGCCTCTTCCGGAGAAGCTGCGGTGTTTTCCTTGTACATCTCGTAACCGTCGCTAACAGATATATCGGCAATTTTTCCCGGAATCTTAATACCGGAAAGAATTTGTGCATCAATTCGGTTACTGTTCGGTAGCATTTCCCGAACCTTACCCATAGTATCATCCGCTGCCACATCGATACCACCCATTTTTGCGGTTCGCATGGCGGAAAGCAGATTGCCGAGAGTCAGCTCCTTACCGCTGTCCATTACGGCTCCGATGGCCGCCCCGTCAGTCTTTTCCAGCTGGTTAAACAAACGGTACATTCCGATATACGCGGTACGCTCCTCCGGGGTAACTCCCGCACTCTTTTCCATCTTAAATAAGTATCTCGCGAACTTCTCCGTATCCTGCTCCAAACCGTCTTCCATACGGATTTCGGCCACTCTGCGGGCCAGGGCGTCCACGGTTTCGGTCAAAGGATTAATGCCCTCTCTGATCAGGCGAAGCGCCGCTGCCGGATGCATGTTTTGAATCAAATCCGTTACCTTTTTATCGTATTCCTTTACCGCATCCATATTGTCGGACGTCAGTTCAATAGAATTGTAAGCAAGAATACGCACCGCACGAAGATTCTCTGCGGATGCCTCCATACCGAGAGACTTTAACAGCTCCGCATTTCCCGCAAAGGCACTGTTGATAGAATCCCCCAATGCCGCCTGCGGTCTCGTTCCCAACATGTCATAGGCTTCGCCCGCCCGCTGCATCTTTGCACCAAGACCGGCACCCGCATTTGCCAAAGCCTCTAAGGTTACATCCCCTCTGTTCGCAAAGGTTACGCCCAAAGTGTAACTTGGAGACTTGGAAAGACTGTCAATATTCTGCATGGTTCTGCGGAACATATCCTCCATAGAACGGTTTCCGGCAAATCCCGCCTCATCACTGTAAAAACGGTAATAGTTATTTTCCAGCACACGAAGACCGTCTACCACCTTGGCAAGACCGGAGGTATCGATACGGATACCCTGCCGCTCCAAACGGTACGCAGACTCCGTGGTCATTTTTAAACGAATCTCTTCCAGCCGTCTCTTGGCACGAACCACACTGATGTCAAAGTCCATGGAAAAACTGGATACTTCGGCAAGCACTGCCTGCTCCAAGGTACTCGGACGGGAATCGCTTCGCAAGTCATCCTCTGCAAAAGCAAGATCGTTAAAGGTAACATCCTCTCTTGCCGCCTGTTGCATCGCCCGGCTCAGAACCGCCTCATTCGGCGCGGTCTGCCCCGGTGCAAGCTCCTGTACCTTCTCTGCC
>JAFTPY010000103.1 GCA_017463035.1 Lachnospiraceae bacterium | reverse complement strand
TCCGGGGGCCAGTTGATTCCGCAGTATACGACCTATACCAAAAAGCTGGGAGATTTAAAGAAGAATGATTCCGAGAAAGTTTCCTTAAAGGTTAAGGTGTTGGAAAACGTAACGCAGGAAATGGTACAGCTTCCGCTTGTAATTACATATAAGGACAGTGACGGTGTTTCCTATACCGCAGAGACCAATAATATTCTGTATTTGGAGGTAGAGCAGCCGCAGCAGGAGAAGGATGAGTTCGAGAACGGCACGCTTCTGGTGAACGGAGTGAAGCAAAGTCCGTCCAAGCCGAAGGCGGGAGACAAAGTTTCTTTGACTTTCACTATGGAGCATACCGGCGAGAAGGATTATACGGATACGAAGCTGTATGTGAATTATGTTTCCGGTACCGGCTTTGAACCGGTCAGCGCCGAGCCGTATCAGTATGTGGGTACCATCAAGGCAGGTCAGAAAAAGTCCGTTACGGTGAATGTGATTGCCGGAAAGGATATCGCCGAGGGAATGAATACCTTGACGGTGGATTATGAATATAAGGACGGTCAGAAGGAAGAGGTTTCCGACAGCGTCACCCTGTATGTTTTGAACGTACAGAAGGAGGAGAATGCCGGTCTCAGTAAGCCGAAGCTGATGGTTTCCGATTTTTCGGCAAGCAGTGAGGTGGTAAAGTCCGGAGAGGAATTCGACTTTACGTTTTCTGTTTATAACACTCACGGAGATACTGCGGCAAAAAACATTAAGGTGACGGTAACCAGTGAGATGTTTTCCGTAACCAAGGGAAGCAACAGCTTCTTTATGCCGATGATTGCGCCGGGAGAGAGCGAGGAAATTACCATTAATCTGAAGGCCAGTGCGGCAGCAATGACGGGCAGTTATCCGGTGGATATCCGTATGGAGTATGAGTATGACGGAATGCCGGTGACGGAATCGAACGCAGGCGGCGTGGAAGTGACGGAGACGAAAATGCTTCTGATTAAGGAGAATTTGCGTGTTTCCGTGGAAAACGTGGCGGTAGGTGGTTGGGATATGCCGTTTGTGAATCAAACGACCCAGTTGGCTTTCTCTGTATATAATATGGGTAAGTCCCAGTTAAATAATGTATATTTTACGGTAGAAGGCGACTTTGAAGTGGCAAACGGCAGCTCCTATTATTACGGTACCTTACAGGCCGGCTATCCGGATTATGTGGAAATGGATATTACGCCGTTGGCAGCGGGAGATGTGAAGGGAACCCTGATTGTTCACATGGAAGACAGTAACGGCGACGAAGTAACTTATGAGACGGAAATCACCGGCTTTGTTATGGAAGAGAGCGGCGGAGATATCGGCTGGGAGGACCCGGGCATGGATTTCCCGGTAGATGTGCCTCCGATGGAAGAGCCGGCGGCGGAGCCGATTGTTTCCCTTCCGATATTTATCGCGGCATTGCTTGCGGTATTCCTTGTATCGTTTTTTGTGACCAGAGGAATTCGTATTGCATGCTACAAAAAGAAGCTCCGTAAAGAAGAAGAGTAGAACGACAAGGGACAGGAATAACGGGCAATGACGGCACGGGAAAGGTGAGCGGATGGAAACGATTGTAGTAGATGATTTTGTTGTAGGGGATATGGGTTATACCGGCGACATGGATTATATGATCGGGATGGATGAGATGACAGTAGGTACACAGGAGATTCCCTTGGGAGATAAGCTGATGGGATCCTGGGTGTTTGTGGGCGGTGTGACTGCTGCTGTATTGGTCATCGGAGTTTTGTTCGGTTTTTTGTCGGCAAAGCGTAAGATAAAAAAAGGAATTGATTTGTATGAGGATTAGTGACTTACTGAAACTGGCATTTCGAAATCTCATGCGTCGTAAAGCGCGGACTGCGCTTACGATTATCGGCGTGGTAATCGGTACCATTTCCATTGTGGTTATGGTATCCATCGATATCGGTGTAAACCAAAGCTTTGATGAGATGATTATGCAAAGCGGCAGTATGACTATGATACGGGTGCAGAAGTACGGTGCCGTGTATGATGACGAAGGAAACTATGTGGATTCCAAGGAACAGGTACTGGACGATTCCGTGGTAGAGCTGATTAAAGGGATTGACCATGTAAAGGCCGTGTCCCCGGTTATCAATAAATACGTTCAGTTATACAGCGGAAAGTATGAAAGCGGTGTCAGCCTGTATGCCATGGACTGTGAGGTGTTTGAGGCATTCGAGTTTCCGCCTCTTCAGTACGGACAGTATCCCACCAAAGAGAATCCTTCTACGATTGTGCTGAGTCCGGAAAGTATGGAATACTTCTACAATTTCAGCGGGAGAACCTATCAGGAAAAAAGTATCGATCCTTTGACTGAGAAAGTGACGATGAAGTTTCAGGAGTACCAGACCCATCAGAGAAAAAAGGAATTTGAACTGGATTTTACGAATGTTGCCATGATGGAGCAAACGGACAATTGGGAGTACAGCTATAATATTTATATGGACATCGACTATTTCCGCGAGATTTGGAGTAAGTATGCCAATACCCTTACGTTAGAGGACCGGAAAAGAGCGATTTCTTCCATTGAGAGTTATGAGGAAATCAAGATTAATGTAGATAATATTGATAATGTAGCAAAGGTGCAGGAGGATATTGAAGCACTGGGTTATGCTGCGTACAGTGAGATGCAGTATCTGGAGCCGTTAAAGGAAACTTCCAATATGCTGCAGATTGTATTGGGAGCTATTGGCGGTATTGCAATGTTGGTATCGGCGATTAATATTGCCAATACGATGGTAATGTCCATCTATGAGCGTACCAAGGAAATCGGTGTAATGAAGGTGTTGGGATGCCTTGTAAAGGATATTAAGCGGCAGTTTTTGCTGGAGGCGGGTCTTATCGGCTTGGCCGGCGGTGTTGTAGGTATCTTATTCAGTTATATTCTTTCCTATTTGATAAACAAATACGGTGCCGGGATTATGGGAGCGATTGTAGGTACCGGAACAGCGGGTAAATTGTCGGTAATTCCGTTCTGGCTGCCTTTTGCGGCGGCTGCGTTCGGTATGCTGGTGGGACTTTTATCCGGTTATTTCCCTGCAAGGCGTGCAACAAAGATTCGTGCCATTGAGGCAATGAGAACAGAAGGCTAATATACGGAACTTTCTTTCCGAACTTGCTTATTTTGCGAAGATATGGTATATTTTTAGCAAGTACAGAAAGGAGGAAGAGTATGCGTCTTGTTTCCATTGATATGCTGACACCGGAGATGAAGATTGCAAGGGCCGTGTACAATCAGGGCGCTTTGATTCTTCCTGCCGGTCGAAGTAATGTATCCAGATATATTGCGAATCTTCGCAATATGGGTATCGAATACGTTTATGTTGAGGATAGTAAAAGCGCCGGAATTGAGATTCCGGATGCCATTGCGGAGCGTACCAGAACAAGCTGTAAGCAGCTTTTACAGAGCGCAATGCAGCAGTTTTCCATTACGGATAAGCTGGAGACCAGGGAGTTGGAGGATTGTGTGAATTCCGTTATTTCGGAAATCCTTAAAACTCCGGATGTACAGGTGAGCCTGAACGATATTGCGTCTACGGACGAATATACCTATACTCATTCCGTCAGTACCATGGTGTACTCTTTGATGATTGCCAGAAAGCTGAATTACAGTGAGCAGAAGATGACGATGCTGGGAATGGGGACTTTGCTTCATGATATCGGAAAGATATTGATTGATCGTGAGGTCATGTTTAAAGAAGGCGAATTGACGCAAAAGGAATACGAATACGTAAAGATGCATTCTTTATACGGCTATCAGGCGATGCGCCGAATTACTACCGTACCGGAGCAGGTGCGTCAGATTGCGTATATGCACCACGAGCGGTTGGACGGCAGCGGATACCCGCAGGGACTGCGGGGCGAGGAATTGAACGAATATATACGTATTGTTTCCATCGCCGATGTATATGACGCACTGACCACGGACCGGTGCTATCGGAAAAAGTGGCCGGCCAATAAGGCAATGGACTTTTTGGTGGAGCGAAGCGGAAAAGAGTTCGATCCGGAACTGGTGGGCTTATTTACCCAACAGCTGGCGGTGTATCCCAATGGTTCGCTGGTGCGTTTGTCCAATCAGTTTTTGGCCATTGTTTCCGAACAGAACCGTAGCATGCCGCTTCGGCCGTTTATACGTGTGATACAGGACCCGCAGGGGAGGGATATTACACCGTTTGAAGTGGATTTGATGAAGGAACTCAGTATTACGATTATTGAATCCGAGCTCGAAATCAGCAGGAATAAGCCGCCGATTTCGCCGGATGAACTATAAAGAGCGGATTTCTCCGCTCTTTTATTTGTATATGACTATAAGTCGTCCTCTTATATCTTCTTTTTAGTTTTGAAGCAGTTGATTTTCTTCAAATTACCCTCTTTTCTCGTACTCCGGATAGAGTCTTTCTAATTACTTCGGGAAAGAAAACTGTAAAGCGACGCAACCGCCCTGATGCGGCATCCGTGCCTTATGGCGGGCTCGCCCGGACCTCCTGTCCGTGCGTTGCTGATAGACCATCGAAGTAATAAGAAAGTCTACTATCCTGCGTAAAGTTCAAAGAGGTATATAAAATCGTGTGCATCTGCTTGCTTTGAAGTGTAATAAAAGAAAATAAAAGAGTCTGTCTCACCCGGTATCGCTAAGCATTCACGGATGTGACAGACTCTTTTATTCGATATGGATGATACATTCTTTAGATAATCCGCCGGAGGTGCGTACCGTTACGGTTACGGTGCCGGGAGCCAGGGCGGTTAGGGTACCGTCAGGAGCCGCATAGAGCAGGGTTTCGTCGCTGACCTCATAGAAGATGTAGTCGGTAGACGAAAGCGGAAGCAAAAGCGGAACCAGGCGGAATTGCTCTCCTGTGGTCAGGGAACGTTCCAGTGTGTTTAAAAACAGCCGCTCAGCCGGATTTTGTGTTGTCTCAATGACGGAAACTGTCGTGTTTCCACGATAATCTGCGACATACAATGTATAGGTACTGTCGGCCTCGGCAATAAAGCTGCAGTCTGAGTCAATCGGCAGGTTTTGTCCGCCTGCAAGGAAGAATTCGTTTGGCGGAGTTCCTTTTACATAACGGAGTCGTTTGATACCGCTGGCGGTATCCGTAGCGGAAACGGATACCGTGTAGGTGCCGTCCGGATTCTCCTTATAGGAAGAGGAAAGGACAGGCGGTGTGTTGTCATCTAATACGGAATATACAAGGGTAGTTTCGTTGCCTGCATAGTCACTGATGTAAAAGGTATAAGTACCGGCCTTATGAAAGGCAACGGTAGAATTATCGATGTGTTGACCAACCGTGCCCTTGGCAAAATAGGATGCATCCAGGTCTCCTGCGGCATACCGTAAGGTGCGGATGCCGCTACCGCCCAAATCTTCGGCTTCCAGAAATACCAAAAGCTCGGTTTCGTTATAATGGGTTTCTGCCCGAAGCCTCGGAGCGATGGTGTCGTTGGCAAGAGAATCCAGCGCGGCAACGACCTGTTCTGTATCCGGAATACCTGCGTAGCGCACATGGCCGGTCAGAGAATTGAGCGGTTTCAGGGTCTGAAGTACAATTTCCTTGATGTTTTGCGGGTACGGAGCTTCTCCGTAGGCGTATAACAGGGCACAAACACCGGAAACAACCGGTGCGGCCATGGAGGTGCCGGATAAGTAATGATAGTCCCCTCCTACCGTGGTGCTGTAAATATCCTGTCCCGGAGCTGCGATGTCTACAGTGGAGACACCGAAGTTGGAGTCGGAAGCCAGCTCGCCGGACTGGGTGACATAGGCAACCGAAATCATGTTATCCAACAGATAAGAGGACGGATAGAGAGGAGAAGAATTGTTATTGCGGCCGGAATTGCCGGCGGCTACAACGAACAGCATACGGGATTCCCGCATTACGGTTTCCAAAGCTTCGCTGTAAACAGGCGTGCCCCAGCTCATGTTACAAATATCGGCTCCCGCACGTTCGGCGTATTTAATCGCCTTTACGGCATCGGCTACGGAGCCTGAGTTCTTCTCGCCGCCGTGAATTTTAAGGGGAAGAATACGGACATCGATGCCTGACGCAACGCCGTAAACTCCTTGGGATGCAGCAATAATGCCGGCACAGTGTGTGCCGTGGTTGTCGTTATCCATCGGATCCGCGCTGAGACGTCCGAGATCTGACATCTCATAATGACAGACCGTATTGTCGTTGTGATAAAAATCCCATCCGTGAATATCGTCGATGTAACCGTTACCGTCGTCATCAATGCCGTTTTCCGGGAGTTCGTTTTCGTTATGCCAAATGCGGCCGTTTAAGGCCGGGTGGGAAATATCCACACCGGTATCGATAATGGCAACCGTTACGGGGCGGACAGGCTGTCGGGAGGCTAAAAGCTCGTAGGCCTCCGGCAGATTGATATCGATGTCCGGCTCGGCGGTACGGTGAATCGGAATGTCCTGAATATAATACAGGTAGTTACCTGTATTGTGAAGTGCCCATTGTGCGGTGAAAAATTCGGCATCCTCCGGGGAAGCATATAAAACTGTGTTGTAATTCGGCTCGGCAATCCGCACTGTGGAATCGGCATTTAAAAGCTTTAATTGAGAGGAAAGCTGCTTTGGCGAGAGGCTTTGACACAGGGTAAAATTATCCGTATGTTCCATCGGAACAAGGTCCGGACATGAAGCAGACAGACGGAGAGCAGCTTCTTCTTCGGAAAGGCTGTCCTCCCATAAGATAATCAGTTCGCAGTCAGCAGAAAAAACACTGTATCTTGGTGTCGTTCCCGAAATAAACAAAAACGACAGCGAAAGAAACAGTGCCGGTATCAGTTTATAGATATGTCGTTTGAAAAAACTACCCATAACCAGCCTCTTTCTAAGTATCTAACTGTTGAGGACTTTAGATTATCGTGAGAAAGTGGCAGTTATGTGGCAAAAAGGTTACGGAATGCTTAACAATAATTGTTAAAAAGCATGCCGCTGTAGATGGAGGTAGTATACGGACTGGTACGTTCGCTTAACGGGGTACGCGGGTCCGGATAAGCAACCAGCTTTTTGTCTACATAGCGCATCGGATTTAAGATGATGGACTCCAGCCGGCTGTCCAAAGCCTTTAAGAAGGAGGAATCCTTTCGTAATACAGCCTCTGCATCGCCGGAAGCGGCGGCTTCATTTACCTTCTCGGGATCCAGAGTAAGATACCCGTCCTCATCGGCGGTAATGCCGATGGAACTTAAGGAAGAATAGTGGGAGGCAACCAGATGCGAAAGCCCCCGCAGTAAAAAGGCAGAACTCTTATTTTCCTGTACGGTGGACTTGCCGGCCTGAACCAAACGGTTGTAAGTGACCGTGAACTCTTCCAGTGCATCATAAACCGCCGTGCGGTCCGGAATCGGACGTACGGTAACCGGGGAATCGGTTACGGAGCGGAAGGTAAGTAACAAAGTATCGTTATAGGAAACCGTGTTCTCCGGAGCTTCGTAGGAAACACCGTTTACGGTGTAACAGGCATTTTGTGCGGAAGAGGCCAGGTGGTTTAAACCGAAGATCTCTGCCAGACCGGACTCGGCACCCTCCGGTTTTTCGGTATCCGTAACGGAAAAAGAACTCTTCCCGTAAATGCCGGTTTGTTTGGCGGAAAGCTCCAAACGGCTGATTCCCAGTTCCTTGTGCAGGGCAACCTGCGCCTCCAGCCCAATGCCGGTTTTGTTAATAAAGTCTGCCAGCTTGCTTTGTAAATCGAAAGCGGAAGAATTTGGGGCAACATTGAAACGGAAGGAATATTGTTCCGAATCGAAAGCTACGGTAAAACTGTAACCGCCCTCCGGTAACGGTGACTTCTCGGTCGGGAGAAGAAAGCCGGTGTTACGCTGACCGGAAGCAAGCGCGGAAACTTCAATATCATAACGCGCATTTTCCGGAAACTCGGACAGCTCCATACGATGTAATAAAGAAGCTTGCACGGCGTCGGGAGCTTCGGAGTGAATTCCGGCGTTGTGCAATAACGGAGTGTCCTGCAGGGTACGATTTACATCTTTTAAGGCGAGAGCGCTTTCTTTGATGGAAAGGGCACAGGCCTGTTTACTTTCGGAAAGATCTATTTTGTAAAGGGGTTCGGAGGCTGACATTTTCACGATGTTTTTGTAGATATCGCGAAGCTCACGCCGTTTGTGGGTAGAATAACGGGGACTACGGGAAACGTAATCCTGCATATAATAATTATACACATTCAACATAAGCAAGCCTCCTTTCTCACTTAGTCTCAAAAGAGCATAGAAATGAATAAAACACTGAGACACCGGGCGTCCTGCCAAGGGTGCCGGAAAAATGCGATTTACAAAAAACGACAATTTCCCATATATATTATACACCCGAGAAAGAAAACTTGTAAAGTATTTTTTGGGAAAATTCGGCTAAGCCTTGAAAAAAATGGGTATTATCAGTATAATAATGATATTGTAACTAAGGGAGGGCAACACAATGTGTGGAATCGCCGGATATGTTGATTATAAAAGAGCAGAGGCGCACAGAGAAGAACTGCGGAAGATGACGGAGGTTATCATTCACCGTGGTCCGGACTCCGTGGGCTATTATGAAGATGATGCGGTAGGTTTGGGCTTCCGCAGACTCAGTATTATCGGTATCGAGAACGGCCAGCAGCCGATTTTAAACGAAGACAGCAGTATGGTTTTGACCTTTAACGGTGAGATTTATAATTATGCGGGCATTCGGGAGGAACTTCGTGCGAAGGGACACATTTTTACCACGGACAGTGATTCCGAGGTTATTTTGCACGGGTTTGAGGAGTACGGTCAGGAGATTCTTAAGAAGCTTCGCGGTATGTACTGCTTTGTGGTTTGGGATATCAAGAAGAAGTGTATGTTTGCGGCAAGAGACGGATTCGGAATTAAGCCGTTCTATTATACGGAGCCGAACGGGGACGAGCTGGTTTTCGGTTCGGAGATTAAATCGATTTTGCAGCATTCTTCCGTAAAAAAGGAACTGAACGAAGAGGCGATTTACAGCTATCTTTCCTTCCAGTTTTCCGCACGGAGCGAGAGTTTTTTTAAAGGAATCTTTGAATTGCCTCCGGGACATTTTCTTACCTATTCCAAGGAAGAAGGAGTATGTGTTAAGGAATACTGGGATCCGAAGTTTGATACGGACGAGAGCCTGACTTTGGAAGAGGCGGTAAAGAGGATTGAAGAAGTATTCGATGACTCAGTTAAGGTGCATTTGACGGCGGATACAGAAGTAGGCAGCTTCCTTTCCGGCGGTATCGATTCCAGCTATGTGGTGAGTACCGCAAAATGTCCGAAGACCTTTACCGTAGGATTTTCCGACGGCGGTTACAGCGAGATTGCATATGCGAAGGAATTGGCGGAGATT
>JAFTPY010000102.1 GCA_017463035.1 Lachnospiraceae bacterium | reverse complement strand
GTATTTACGGAGGCGGTGCGGAAGTTCCTTGACGCGGGGCTTGCGGTGCACATTACGGAGCTGGATATTACCATAAATATTCCTACGGAAACCAGCGAGAAGTCCCAACAGGATTTCTATGTACGGGTGTTCAAGGATTTGCTTGAGATTCGGAAAAACGGAGGGGATATTTCTTCGATTACCTTATGGGGAATGGCGGACAACGTGTCCTGGAGAGGGCAGAATTCGCCGCTGTTATTTTTCAATCGCAGTACACCGAAGAGGGCGTATTATGAGGTGTTAAGAGCGTTTGGGGAGGATGAGTAAAACAGAAAAGCTCTTGTCGGTTGCGAGTGGTACGCAGGACCGGCAAGAGCTTATTTGGTTTCTTAAAGTGTTTTTAGACGGGCAAGTTCGGAGTGCTTCTAATTTGCCAAGAGTTTTTTGAAATCTTCAACGGCCATTTCGGCGCGTTTGGCAGCTTCCTCCACCGGAAGAAGACCGTCTTGAACCAAGGCAATCAGAGTGATTAGTCTGCCTTGTTCGATGCCTTTCTCAATGCCTTTCTCAATACCTTTCTCTTCAATCAATTCGCTATAATTACACATCTGTTTCAATTCTCCTTCCAGTTCTGTTGATGTTTCAAAATCATATTCTGTAGCTAAATGTTCTTCTTTTTCTTTAGGTGTCAGCTTTCGTGAAAGCAAAGTACTTAGCATACCGTGTAGTTTATTTCCGGTGTTAGCCGTTTCTTCTCTGCCGAGACATATCATAACAACTTCCATCAAGTCATAGCGGAAGTGTTTTTTGGGCTTGCCGAAAAGTACTTTCTTGTCCATACGATAGGATGTTATGGTATATTCCATGTTTCTGGGAACTTCCATGCAAATCCAGATGGAATATACTTTCTTTATATCATCATAATTGCTTTTTGTAAATTCAGTACCTTTTTGAGCAGAAATCATACGGGCAGCGTAAAAAATCCCCCTTGTAACAAGGTCGTACTTTAATGAGAGAGTCTTTTGTGCCTCTACATTCAGTATCAGCTTAATGCGCTCCTTGGTAGGCGTAACCGCGTAAAAACGAATGTCATAGTACACCTGTCCTTCGCCCGGTACTTTATCTGCGGTATCGCTCCCGGTAATGGCCTCCGGAGATTGACTACTCTTACTGTTCTTCGGAGACTTATTGGCGTGTTTACCTTTGTGTTTGGACTTTGGATTTAACGGATGAGTGCCTAACTCCGGAGTACCTTCGATACACGTTTTTATCCTTTCGATAGAGTATCGTTTAAATTCGGCAGTGGTGTGCTTTAAAATCCAGGCTAATACAGTCTTATCACTTAGTACTTTCTTGACCTCCGTATCCAAACGGTCTTTGCTGTCATTTCCCTCTAATGTATCGGAAATGTATGTGTTTTCTGTCATGTTTACTCCTTTCCTTCATCGTACGTTGCAGAAAGAAGCACGCATTCCTTTGCCTTTATTATAGAGTCATTTCTCGGGAAATGCAAGGCAAACGTGATGTTTTCTCCTATCTGCTTTATAAATGTGAAACGCTCGGCAGACCTTTGCCGAAGAAACAGAGTGAATGTATGCTTCGACACGCGCGCTGTGTCGGAAAAGCAGTTCTCTGTTGCAAGACTATTATACATCAACCTGGAGGCTAAAGCAATAAAATTCGCTTCGTCAAATCTACCGAAAATCGTCCGGATTTTTGTGGAAAGTGCCTAATGCAAGAAACATCAAAATATTGAAATAAATACTAAATTAGATTTCAAATTAATGATTGAATCTCCATACGTTTTGTGGTAAAATATCCCTTGGAGGCAAAGTCGGCGCGCCTAAGATTCCACTTGAGGAATCCGGCGGAAAAGAGGACTTTGCCGATCAAAGAGAAGGAATGATCAGGAGGTATGAATTATGGGTATTATGGAGCGTCCGTTGGTTACAAAGATGGCTGACGGTGGTAAGTATTGGGAGCACACCTATGAGAAGTTTTATTTGAAGGCGTATTTGCCGGCGACGGAGATTGACGGTCAGGTGAATAATTACACCTTCCGTGCACCGCTGCTTCTCGTATTCGAGGAGAACAGACAGAGCATGGAGGATGCCATTGCCTTTGCAAAGAAGAGCGGTTTGGCGGACATTGCGTCTGCGGTGGATTCCGGTGTGCTTTTTGTATATCCGACCTGCGAGGGCGGCTGGGCCAATGCAACGGAGGAGTTGTATGCTTCTTTGATTGCGGAGGTGAAGATGGACCCGCGTTACGAGGACGGTATCGTGGAGCAGCATGATTTCTTTAAGAGAGAGTTCAAGGGCTTCTTTATCCGCGGTGCGATTTTCAGAGCGGATATTTACAGCTACGGTGCGTCTGCGGACTATGTGGCGAAGAATCTGTTAAAGACGATTCACGGCGAGTATTTGTGGGGACCGGGCGAGATTACGCCTGCCATGTGTTCCATGGAGAACCTTTCCGTGGTGCCGCAGGTGGAGCGTACCGATATCGGTATCCTAAGCGTCGGCAATTCCGACGAGGTCAATGCGGCATTTAAGGATTGTAAGAACCTTTTGGTGAAGGCTGAGGCTGATTACAAGGCTGATTTTAAGGCATTTGTCCGCAAGTTTAAGATGTGGTGCGGTAACATGGAGATGGAGCCGGATTTTGCAGAGATGAACATGACCGAGGAGGCAGGCAGCGTGGTTGTTAAGACCTCTCCGGACAATATGGGACAGTTCAAGGGCACCGAGACCCATCCGGTGGGCTATTTTGCATATTATAACAATGATTTGTTTGAGAAGGGTCCGGCACCGTTGATGATGGGCTTCCACGGCGGCGGAGATACCTCCATGTACTTAACCTTTGTGGCAGGCTGGTATGAGATTGCCCACAGATACGGATTCCTGTTCGTATCCTTGGAGAATCACCAGAACGTAACCGCTACCGAGGTAATGGAGGTGATTGAGGGTCTGAAGAAGAAGTACGACATTGACGAGAAGCGCATCTATGCAACCGGCTTCTCTATGGGCAGCGGTAAGACATGGAACATGTACCAGGAGTACCCGGAGGCGTTCGCAGGACTTGCTCCGGCCAGTGCGTTGTTCCCGGTTCGTAACAACCCGATGGCACAGTCCGACAGCGGCAGATTCAATACCGATGTTCCGGTGCCGATTTTCTATTCCGGCGGCGAGAAGTCTCATTTACCGGAGCTTCCGTTCCAGGCTGAGTCCGGACTTGAGCGTATCCAGTATTGTGCGGAGACCAATAAGGTAAAGAAGAAGTTTGATGTGTCCTATGCGGACAAGGACAACTGGGCACAGCCGATTTGGGGCATCGAGGGTGACCGTGTAGAGGTGGTTCACGACGATTCCCGCGGCAGTGATTTGACCATCCATTACTTTGACAGTGAGGACGGCGTGTGTCGTACCGCATTTGCCAGCGTCAGCGAGCAGGTGCATGAGTGCAGACATCATACCAATGAAAATGCTTGGAAGTTTATTTCTCAGTTTACGAGATAATAGGAAAATGTGGGGCTGTTGCACGATGAATGCGCAGCCCCACTCTTGCTTATCCGTGTATGACTTTAAGTCGGTCTCTTATATTTTCTTCTTAACAGTTACGAATCAGCCGATGCCCTTTGCGTCAGCCTCTTTTCTCGTACTCCGGATAGAGTCTTTCTAATTACTTCGGGAGTGGAGGTCTGAAGGTGACGCAACCGCCCTGATGCGGCATCCGTGCCTTATGGCGGGCTCGTCCGGACCTCCTGTCCGGACGTTGCTGACAGACCATCGAAGTAATAAGAAAGTCTACTATCCTGCGTAAAGTTCAAAGAGGCTAACGCAAAGGGTACGGGCTGTATTCATAGTGATGTGAAAGAAAATATAAGAGCCTGACTTTGGGTGTATCCACAAGGACTGCGCAAGAGTCCGCCACGCCCGAAGCCGCTGCGCATGCATCGTGCGACAGCCCCTTTGTGCATTTTTGCATAGGGTGTGGTGGTAGAATGATTTTGTTAAGAGAGTTTAGAAAAGAATCGAACGTGAGGGAGAAAGATGACTCGTCAGGAAGCGTTAATGAAGATTGAGAAGTATAAGAAAAAGATGAGAGTCATGGGGGTGGAGTATAAGTTTGAGTTTGATATCAGAGAGGACGAGGACGGAGAAGTACGAATTGTGATTACCAAACTGTATGCGGAGCAAGGGGAAGAAATCTGTATTCCGTCGTTTGTGTCTTATCTTGATACAGTGTCCGGTGTTTTGAATTGTTCCGAACAGACGAGTTGTAGTGATTATACCATTTTTTTCCCGGATGGCTGTGATGTTTTGCGAGGGTACATAGATAGCGATAGATTTGTTTTGAGATTTTCCAATGGGATTGCGGTTGGTGGGGGGAATCCTCATTTTGCAAGCGAAGACGGAGTATTGTTTCGAAAAGATAAAAGGAGTTTATGTCTGTATCCGAAAGAGAAACGAGATGCCCTATACACGATACCGGAAAGTGTATGCCGCATTGAAGAAGGGGCATTTGATATTACAGTACATTTAGAGAAGTTGTACATTCACGGAAATGTCACGGAAATCGGGTTAAGCAGTTTTTTTCCGAAAGTGTGGAT
>JAFTPY010000101.1 GCA_017463035.1 Lachnospiraceae bacterium | reverse complement strand
TGGAGTGAGCGTTAAGAAGAGAAGTGAAGCATTGATTTCGGACGGAACGAATGTGACGCCGGGAAATAAGCAATACGATACTGTTATCGGTTTGGAGGTACACATCGAGCTTTCCACCGCGACGAAGATATTTTGCGGGTGTTCCACGAAGTTCGGTGCATTGCCCAACACCCAGACTTGTCCGGTGTGTACCGGTATGCCGGGAAGTCTTCCGGTGTTGAATGAGAAAGTGGCGGAGTACGCTGTTGCGTTGGGGTTGGCAACGAACAGCCGGATTAACAGAAGGACGATTTTTGATCGGAAGAACTATTTCTATCCGGATAATCCGCAGAACTATCAGATTTCCCAGTTATATGTGCCGATTTGCGAAGAGGGATATTTGGAAATTTCAACGAAGAAAATCCACATTCATGAAATGCATATGGAAGAGGATGCAGGCAAGCTGACCCATGATGAGGCAAGAGGGATTTCTTTAGTGGATTACAACCGGAGCGGTGTGCCGCTCATTGAGATTGTGTCAGAGCCGGATATGGAAACTGCGGAGGAAGTTATTGCTTATTTGGAAAAGCTCCGTATGATTTGTCTGTATCTCGGGATTTCCGACTGTAAGCTTCAGGAGGGTTCCATGCGGGTGGATGTGAATCTATCCGTGAAGGAGGCCGGAAGCAAGAAGCTCGGTACCCGTACGGAAATGAAGAATTTAAACTCTTTTAAGACCATTACCCGTGCCATCGATGCGGAACGGGAGAGGCAGATTATACTGATAGAGAGCGGACAGGAAGTAGAGCAGGAAACGAGACGTTGGGACGATAACGCAGGGGAGTCCTATTCCATGCGTTCTAAAGAAGATTCCAAGGACTACCGGTATTTTCCGGAGCCGGATGTACCGCCGGTACTGATTTCCGAGGAATGGATAGAAGAGATACGGAGTCGTCAGCCGGAGTTTAAGGAGGAAAAGGCAGCACGTTTTGTACGTGAGTATGGAATCCCAGCCTATGATGCGGATATTCTGACCGGGTCAAAGCATCTGGCGACCTTGTTTGAGGAGACGGCGAAATTGTCCGGACAGCCGAAGAAAACCGCCAACTGGTTTATGGGAGAGTTGCTTCGCTTGTCAAAGGAAGCGGGAAAGGAACCGGAGGAGCTGATCTTTTCCCCGAAGCATGCGGCGGATTTGATTGTGGCGGTGGAAGCAGGGAAAATCAATCAGGCCAATGCAAAGGAAGTGTTTGCAAAGGTAGTGGAAGAGAATATTGAACCTCTTTCTTATATGGAGCAGCACGGACTTATGAGTTTGTCGGATGAGGGGACGTTACAGGCGGCTATTGATGAGGTTTTTGCGGAGAATCCTGCTATTGTAGAGGAATATCGCAGCGGAAAAGACAAGGTCTTTGGATTTTTGGTAGGTCAGGTAATGAAGAAGACGAAGGGAAAGGCAGACCCGGGAACGGTAAACGGACTGCTTCGGAAGAGCTTAGAAAGTGTTTATGAGAGTTGACAGGTTGAATCTTTCGGAAAAATGTGTTTTCGGGTACTTTCTTTGCCGTTTCGCTTGACAAACGCGGACAGGATTGATAAAATACACTTTGATATAATACAGTGAGAAAGAAGGGGACCTTATGAGCCGAATGGTATTGTCGCTTTTAGTAGAGAATACGGCAGGTGTATTAAGCCGTGTATCCGGTTTGTTCAGCCGTCGTGGTTACAACATTGACAGTCTCTCCGTGGGTGAGACGGAGAATCCGGAGTATTCCCGTATGACGGTGGCAGTCAGCGGTGAAGACGGTATCCTGGATCAGATTCACAAGCAGTTGGCAAAGCTGGAGGATGTAGTAGAGATTACGGAGCTTCTTCCGGGCGAGTCTGTTTGCAGAGAATTGGTACTGGTAAAGGTACAGGCCAATCAGAAGGAGCGCCAGTCGGTGATTTCCGTAGCGGATATTTTCCGTGCGAAGATTGTAGACGTGGCACCGGAGTCTCTGATGATTGAGCTGACCGGTAATCAGGCCAAGATTGATGCTTTCATGCGTTTGCTTGAGGGCTTCACCATTAAGGAGTTTGTACGCACCGGTATCACCGGTCTGGTACGAGGTGTCGGCGATATCGAGGATTATATCGCAGAATAGTCGAGCGTACGACGCACGAAGTTGCGCATACCATATAGAAAAATTAGGAGGATAATAAAATGGCAAAGATTTATTACCAGCAGGATTGTAATCTTGCATTGTTGGATGGCAAGACCGTAGCGGTTATCGGTTACGGCAGCCAGGGACACGCTCATGCACTTAACATGAAGGAGTCCGGTGTACACGTAGTAATCGGTTTATACGAGGGCAGCAAGTCCTGGGCAAAGGCTGAGGCTGCAGGCTTTGAAGTATATACGGCTGCTGAGGCTGCTAAGAAGGCAGACATCATCATGATTCTTATTAACGACGAGAAGCAGAAGGCTATGTACGAGGCTTCCATCGCTCCGAATCTTGAGCCGGGTAACATGTTAATGTTCGCACACGGTTTTGCAATTCACTTCGGTCAGATTATCCCGCCGAAGGATGTAGACGTAGTTATGATCGCTCCGAAGGGACCGGGTCATACCGTAAGAAGCCAGTACCAGGAAGGCAAGGGTGTTCCGTGCTTAATCGCTGTACATCAGGATGCTACCGGTAAGGCACACGAGATGGGTCTTGCTTATGCACTGGCTATCGGCGGCGCAAGAGCAGGTGTTCTTCAGACCACTTTCCGTGAAGAGACCGAGACCGACCTCTTCGGTGAGCAGGCAGTTCTTTGCGGTGGTGTAACCGCCCTTATGAAGGCAGGTTTCGAGACCTTGGTTGAGGCTGGTTATGAGCCGGAGAGCGCATACTTTGAGTGTATCCACGAGATGAAGCTTATCGTAGACCTCATCTTCCAGAGCGGTTTCCAGGGTATGAGATACTCCATCTCCAACACTGCTGAGTACGGTGATTATATTACCGGACCGAAGATTATTACCGATGAGACCAAGAAGGCGATGAAGCAGGTATTAAAGGACATCCAGGAGGGTGTATTCGCACGTAACTGGCTCACCGAGAACCAGGTTGGTTGCCCGAACTTCAACGCAATGAGAAGAAAGGGTGCTACCCATCAGTTAGAGGAAGTAGGCGCAGAGCTTCGTAAGCTTTACAGCTGGAACAACGAGAACAAGTTAATCGATAACTAAATCGTTGGAATTGAATAGGAAATGATACACAGTCCCTTTTCGAGGCACGGAGAACCGGTGCGTCGGAGAGGGGCTGTTTTGTATTTTCCGAGAATGTGGTAGATATAATTTTCTTAAGAAATTCTTAGTTTTCTTATGAAGAATTGAAAGAGAAACAGTGAACTGGTAAAATGAACTCATAAATATGTGAATAGATTTTTTTGATATAATAGCGGTCATGATGTGACAGAAGTACAAGGGAGGAATGTTACATGAAGAACTATAAGAGATTAGGAATATTGGCAGGTGCATTGCTGTTTAGTTTTACTATGGTTGCCTGCGGAAGTCGTGAGGAGGAAAAATCCGGTGTGTCCGGCGGAATGCCGCCGACATCAACGGTTGCACCTACAGATACGCCGATGCCTACGGTTGCGCCGATGACGGTTCCTGAAGCGGAAGAGACACCAACGCTTACACCGGCACCGACTGAGACACCGGTGCCTACGGAAATTCCGGCAGAAGGCGTCCGGATTTCGGAGGAGAACTTCGGAGATACAGTATTTTGTGAATATTTAGAGAAGAAATTCGATGCGGACGGAAACGGATTTTTTTCGGACGAGGAACTGACAGCGATAAAGGAAATCAGCTTCGGCAGTAAGGTTTTGCAGAGTCCGTGTACGGAGATAAAAGGCTTTTCGTATTTTTCGGAGCTGGAGCACCTGACGTTAAATTCGGCTCAAAGGGCAGAGGTGTGCGGTGTCCCGAAGCTGACGAAAATCGAAATAACCAGGGGAACCGGGTCTTGGGGAATGGGAGCCGTAAAATACCGATTGGGGGATCTTTGGATTGCGGATTGTCCGGCGTTGGAGTCAGTGACTATAGAGGATACCGTATTTATCGGTAAGAGCGGGAATGAGGCAGGAGAGCTGCGTGTTACGAATTGCCCGTTACTGCGAAGTGTTGATATAAGTGCGGAGCAGTTGGACAGAGTGGGAGTCCGGATTACGGAGACGCCGATGGCGTCGTTCGGCTTACGTAAGATTGAGGATGGCACGGAACCGGCATATTATGTATTTGATACGCATCTGACGCAAAGCGTGTATTTGCCGGAGATTGATTTGAACGGCGGAACGTTGGTGCTTCCTAAGCAAGGCAAGGTAGAGTGGGTAGGTGCAGATGCCACATCCTTTGCGGAAGAGTTAAATGAATTTAAGGAACTGGCGGAAAAGCTACAATCCGGCTTTTCCTTTGAGATTCAGGAGGTACAACCGGCGCTTCGGGATGAAGAGGGAAGAGTGGGATACATAGTACATCTGGATAATAAGTATCTGTCGGGACGGAATTATCACGTTTATGCAAGGGGATTGTCTGAGTCCGATTTTAGTAAAAACAGCGAGTATTACGGTACCGCAATGCTGCTTTTTTACAAGGAGCCGCCGAGTGCCGGGGAGTTTTCCGTGGAGAGGGAGAAGCCGTTAATATTTGAGGCGGACAGCTATTCACCGGTGAACGGAGTGTACGGCAGTTTTTCCGAATACTATGGTCCGGATGAGCAAAACGGCTTAGGAGGCTACATTGTATATACCTCGGGAGACAGGAAGGAAATGTTGGGAGAACTTGATGTGTCAATTGATTTTTCCGTAAATAGGGAAGAGGGATTTGCGTTCTGGACCGGGGTTAAACTAGAGGAGGAAACCTATTGTAATGTAACGGAAGGAGTCTGGTTAGAAGAGAACACGGTAGGAGAAGCTCTTCCGGAGGAAGATGCGGTGCCGGTGACAGAGGACTATTTTACGAGCCTGTTGTTCCGGGAGTTTATCATGGATACCGTTGATTTGAATCGGGACGGTTTTCTGTCCCGCGAGGAGAGAGAGGCGGTAACATCGCTGAGTACATATGTGTACGGAATCGGTCCTGTTGTGGTGGATGGTTTGGAATATTTTCCTAATTTAGAGATGCTCAGTCTTCCGGAGTGCAGGGAAGTGGTTGTGCGGAATTGTCCGAAGCTAAAGTTAATTGAGTTGACGTGGTGCGATAAGTTGGTCTGCCAAAATTGTCCGGAGCTTCAAGAAATTGAAATTTTAGGGGACGGTACTGCGGAAGTAGTGACGGAGGGGTGTCCGAGCGTAACGTCAATTATTACGAATGAGGATGATGTTTGTCATTGTGAATAGGAAGGAAACATCCCGTTTTCGGTACAGCATTTCCTTTTTTGATATGCTATGCTTAAGCTACCACGTGGAAGGGAAGTTGATGGAAATGAATCGGATTTTAGATTATATTGAAACGCATTTGGAAGAGAAACTGACAAACGGGCAGTTGGCGGAACTGGCAGGCTACTCGGAGTATCACTTTTTGCAGTTGTTTAAGGCACATACCGGTGAAACGGTCATGGAGTATATTTGCAGAAGACGACTGTTCCGGGCGATGGATGAGATTTTAGCGGGTAGCAGAATTATCGACGTTGCATTTAAGTACGGCTTTGAATCCCACAGTGCTTTTTCCAGAGCGTTTAAACGGGAATTCGGTTGTTCTCCGTCCTTACTCAGAACTTTGAGACTGGAGCTTGATTGCATAGGAGGGAATTGTATGGAACAGATTTTTTTAAACAGTACAAAGCTTGGAACTCCGAAGGAGGAGTTACTTGCGGGATTAAAGGAGTTGCTTAAGAAGAACAATGTTGCGGTAGAAGAAACGGTGCTTACTAAGGTATACAGCACGGCTTGTAAGGTATACGAAGGAAAGTATCGGTATTCCGGAGATGAGTTTGTTACTCATACGATTAACGTGGCGATGTTGCTGGCGGATATGGGAGCAGATGCCGATACGGTACTGGCGGGATTATTTTCAGATATTTCGGAACGCAATGAGGCAGTGGATTTGTCCGCTGAGTTGCCGGAGAAGGTATGGGCCATTGTGGACAAAATCGGACTTTGGCATACGGACAGAGAGCATTGTCCGGAGGAAGTACTTCTCATTAAGCTGGCGGAGCGGTTACACAACATGCGTACCATCGAGTACCTTGCAGAAGAGAAGCGTGCTGCTAAGGCAAAGGAAACCATTGAGTTTTACCTGCCGTTGGCCCGGAGGGTGAACAATCAGAAGCTTCTGGAGGAGCTGAATGATTTGGGAAGGAAGTATTTGTAAAAGAAGATTCAGAGAGATATAAAACGGAACAAATAAAGGTTAATTAGGCAAAGGCTGCCGTATTTGCGATAAAGATATCACAAGTACGGCAGTTTTTGTTTATACTTCTTGTGGATGTTTAGATATTGATAAAATGTCAGAAATTGTATAACAATACATGATTGACAGCAGCGTAAAAACAAATTACAATGGCTTTCGTGATGCATATGTATAGTATTCATATTTTCAAAGATAAACGAGGTGACCTATGAGTAATACGAAAGTCAGAGACATGACGAAAGGGAGTCCGTTAAAACTGCTCCTTCTGTTTTCCTTGCCGGTTCTTTTGGGAAATGTGTTTCAGCAGCTTTATAACATGGTGGATACGATTATCGTAGGAAAGTATCTGGGGTACCAGGCTCTGGCAGCGGTGGGAACTACCGGTTCCTTAAACTTTCTGGTGCTGGGCTTTGCCAACGGACTTACCAGCGGTTTTGCGGTGCTGGTGGCACAACGGTTCGGGGCAAAGGATGAAGAGGGTTTGAAAAAGGCGGAAGCAAGTGCGGTTTCCTTAAGTGTCGGATTTACGGTGGGAATTACGCTCCTGGCGTTATTGACAGCGAAGCCACTGCTTCGTCTCATTCATACGCCGGAGGAAATTATCGGGGATGCGGCGACGTATATCAGCATCATTTATGCAGGTATTGCAGCGACCATGATGTACAATCTGTTGGCGTGCTTTTTGCGTGCGGTAGGCGACAGTAAGAGTCCGCTGTACTTTTTGATTATTTCTTCTCTGCTGAATATTGTGTTGGATATCGTGTTGATCCGTTGCGCTCACATGGGTGTGGCGGGAGCGGCACTGGCGACAGTGGTTTCCCAGCTGGTATCCGGTATCTGTTGCTTGTTCTATATTTGGAAAAAGTATCCGATTTTGCACTTGTCAAAGGGTGATTTTAAGGCTCCGATAGCAATGTACCGCAGACACTTAAATATCGGTCTGCCGATGGCGTTCCAGTTCTGTATCACTGCCATCGGTACGGTAGTGGTGCAGGGCGCACTGAATTTGTTCGGAACCGCGAAAATTGCGGCTTTTACAGCGGCATGTAAAGCGGAACAGCTGGTGACTCAGCCGGCCCTGACCTTCGGTGTAGCTATGGCCAATTATTCAGGGCAGAATATGGGCGCGGGACGTACCGACCGTATCAAAGAGGGTGTAGCAAAGTGTACCATGCTGACTCTGATTTGCGCGGTAATTTCTATGGGGATTTTGTTTGTGCTGGGGGAGCCGATTACAAAGCTGTTTATGACGACGGAAGAGGTGGATGCTTCCGTTATTGAGGAAATTCTTGCTTCGGCGCAGTTGTATTTGCGCCAGGCAGCTATATTTTTTCCATTTTTGAACATGATATTTGTATACCGGAATGTGTTGCAGGGCATCGGACGGAGTTTTATGCCGCTGATGGGCGGTGTGTTTGAACTCATTACCCGTGTGCTGGCGTCCTATATCTTGCCGGGACTCATCGGATACCGGGGCATTTGTCTGGCGGGACCCCTTGCATGGATCTCGGCTGCGGTGCCGCTGGGAATCGCGTATTACTATATGCGGAAGCGAAACTTCTACTTGATTGAAGGGACAAAATAGGCTATACTAAGAACATGCTAATTGATATAGCATGTTCTTAGCAGCCTCCGGCGGAGCGCACGAATTTGCAGTGGAAACAGCAGCTTCGTTGCGCAAATTCGGCGGGGAAACGCTATGAGTAGCGTTTCCGTATAAGGAAGCACTGAATAAAACGATAAATCCGAAAGGAAGGTAAATAATATGGCAACGAAAAAGGCAGAACCGACAAAGGATAAGAAGTGTACAAAGCCGAGCAAAAACGCGTGTTTAAAGTATTCCGAGAAGGAGAAAAAGGCAGTATTTGACTTTGCGGAAGGATACCGCAAGTTTATTTCCGATTGCAAGACCGAGCGCGAGTGCGTGGATGAGGTGCTTCGTCAGGCCAAGGCAGAGGGTTATGTGGATTTAAAGG
>JAFTPY010000100.1 GCA_017463035.1 Lachnospiraceae bacterium | reverse complement strand
TGGTTATTGATAACCACCTGAATCATCGGAATCTTGTTTCTCGCAGCGGAAGCCAGCTCGTTGATGTTCATACGGAAACAACCGTCGCCTGCGATATTAATGACACGCTTCTTCGGAAGTCCGGTCTTTGTACCCATGGCTGCGCCGAAACCGTATCCCATGGTACCCAAACCACCGGAGGTAAGTAAGGTACGCGGCTTCTGATAAGAGAAGAACTGTGCCGCCCACATCTGATGCTGACCTACTTCGGTAACAATAACCGCATCCCCCTTGGTAGCCTCGTACAGACGATTTACCACGTACGGACCGGAAAGTCCTTCCGGAATCCGAAGCGGGAACTTCGCCTTATACTCTACGATATGCTGTACCCATTCAGAATTATCCTTCTTTTCGATACGCTTATTTAACGCCTTCAATACTTCCTTGATATCTCCGATAACAGACGCATCTGTCATTACGTTCTTATTGATTTCTGCCGGGTCGATGTCGATATGTAAAATCTTCGCATCCCTGGCAAACTTCTTTGCGTTACCGGTCACACGGTCGGAAAATCTTGCACCGATGGCAACCAGCAAATCACACTCCGTTACCGCATAGTTAGACGCCTTCGTACCGTGCATACCAACCATACCGGTATAATTTTCCTTTGTACCGTCGTATGCGCCCTTACCCATTAAGGTATCACATACCGGAGCATCAATGAGTTCAACAAACTCCGCAAGTTCTTTGCTTGCACCGGAAGTAACCGCACCGCCGCCTACAAGTACCATCGGACGCTCGGACTTTTTAATCAGCTTCACAGCTTTTACTAAATCTTCTTCGGTAATGGTATCCTTGACTCTCTTAATCGGCTCCGGCTTCACTGCCTCGTACTCATACATTGCACCGGTTACGTCCTTGGTAATATCCACAAGAACCGGACCCGGTCTGCCGCTCTGGGCAATCTTAAAGGCACGACGGATGGTAGCCGCCAGCTTCGTAATATCCTTTACAATAAAGCTGTGCTTTGTAATCGGCATTACCACGCCTGCAATGTCAATCTCCTGGAAGCTGTCTTTACCGAGAAGCGGGGTACCTACGTTACAGGTAATCGCCACCACCGGAATGGAATCCATGTACGCCGTTGCAATACCGGTGACGAGGTTTGTCGCACCCGGACCGCTGGTTGCCATACAAACACCTACCTTACCGGTGGCTCTGGCATAACCGTCTGCCGCATGTGCCGCACCCTGCTCGTGGGAGGTCAGCACATGATGAATCTTATCCTGATAATGATACAACGCATCATAAATATTTAAAATTGCGCCGCCCGGGTAACCGAATACGGTATCAACACCCTGTTCCAGCAGACACTCTAAAACAATCTGAGAACCGTTTAATTCCATAGTAATACTCCTTTATTTCTTACTTCATCTCAAGAACAGCGCCCTTGCAAGCTGCAGAAACCAGGGAAGCGTATCTTGCAAGATAGCCTGTAGTCACCTTCGGCTCTCTCGGCTGCCACTTTGCGCGTCTTGCCTGCATCTCTTCGTCGCTGATCTTTACGTTAATGGTATTTGCGTTGATATCGATGGCGATGATATCGCCCTCTTCCACCAAAGCAATCGGACCACCCACTGCCGCTTCCGGACAAACATGACCGATGGAAGCACCACGGCTTGCGCCGGAGAAACGTCCGTCGGTGATGAGTGCTACGGTAGAACCGAGACCCATTCCTGCGATTGCGGAGGTCGGATTTAACATCTCTCTCATACCCGGGCCGCCCTTCGGACCTTCGTAACGGATGACCACAACGTCTCCCGCTACAATCTTACCGCCGTGGATGGCTGCGATGGCATCTTCCTCACAGTCGAATACTCTTGCCGGTCCCTCGTGCTGCAGCATTTCCGGAACAACAGCGGAACGCTTTACCACACAGGAATCCGGAGCCAGATTACCCTTTAATACAGCGATACCGCCGGTCTCACTGTACGGATTCTCAATCGGACGGATAATATTGGTGTTTCTATTCTTTACCGGGGCAATGTTCTCACCTACGGTCTTGCCGGTCACGGTCATGCAGTCAAGATTTAACAAGTTCTTCTTGCTGAGCTCGTTCATCACGGCATAAACACCGCCGGCTTCATCTAACTCCTCGATGTACGCATGACCTGCCGGTGCCAGATGACACAGATTCGGGGTCTTTGCACTGATGGAGTTTGCAATATCTACATTTAAGTCCACGCCTGCCTCGTGAGCGATTGCCGGAAGGTGAAGCATACTGTTGGTAGAACAGCCAAGAGCCATATCCACGGTCAGTGCGTTCATAAACGCCTTTTCGGTCATAATATCACGCGGACGGATATTCTTTTCTAACAATTCCATAATCTTCATACCGGCATGCTTAGCAAGACGAATACGCTCGGAATACACCGCCGGAATCGTACCGTTGCCCTGTAAGCCCATACCGAGCACTTCGGTCAGACAGTTCATGGAGTTTGCGGTATACATACCGGAACAGGAACCGCAGGTCGGACAAGCCTTCTCTACAAAGTAGTCAAGCTCCTCCTCGCTCATCTTGCCCGCCGCATGAGCACCTACTGCCTCAAACATGCTGGACAAACTGGTCTTGTCACCGTGCACATGACCCGCAAGCATCGGACCGCCGGACACAAAAATCGTCGGAATATTAAGACGAGCCGCTGCCATAAGTAAGCCCGGTACGTTCTTATCACAGTTCGGAACCATAACCAGCGCGTCAAACTGATGCGCCAAAGCCATAACCTCCGTAGAATCCGCAATCAAATCTCTTGTTACAAGGGAATACTTCATGCCGATGTGACCCATGGCAATACCGTCACAGACCGCAATTGCCGGGAAGACTCGAGGAACACCGCCTGCCATTGCCACGCCAAGCTTTACCGCCTCCACAATCTTGTCCAGGTTCATATGACCCGGTACAATTTCATTGTAGGAGCTGACAATACCGATTAACGGCTTATCCATTTCTTCCTTTGTCAAACCCAGTGCGTTAAACAGGGACCGGTGCGGTGCCTGTGTTGCGCCCTTCTTCACTGCGTCACTCTTCATAAGTGATTCCACCTTTCTTTCTGAATGTTCATGAGCACCTGCTTTATCTCTGCCGATGCTGTTGCCACTTTTGCCCAAATCAGTACAGTATTGTGCTAAAGTTACAATTAACCCTAAGTATAGCAGAACCGCCTACAAAAGTCAACAATTTGTAGGCGGTTTACATGGTCTAAAAAATTCTGCTTGACAATTCCGTTTCAGTAAGATAAACTTATTCTAGGAAGTGGGTTTTCACCGTACAGTATATTACTCAAGCGGGCTACTCGCTTCCTTTTTTATTGACAAAAAATCATATAGATATTTCTTTCCGTCTTTTGCATGTCGTACCAACATCCTTGCAGAATAAATATTATATCTTGCCAGTTTTCCGGTTTTATCATCATATACCGGAAGCGCAAATCTTACATCATATCGATACCAACCAAATTTTGCATCTGCTGCATGCTTCTTCTTTGTATTTACCTACTTTACCTTAAATCCCGCATCCAGATATGCCTGAATCACTGCGTAGTAAGCATCCTTCGGGGTTTCGTACGTTTCAAATAACAACGGTGAATACTCCTTCAGCCATGACGTATGATCCGCAATTCCCCAAATTGTTAAAGCGGTGATATCTCCGCCATTCCTCTTGATTTCCAGTAAATCCGTAAACACCTTTCGGAATCGCTCCAGCTGTTCTTCTTCACTGTTTTGCCGAGGATTCCGGATGGTAATATCCAACTCCGTAATCTGCACTTCCAGCCCTTCCGCCAAGAATTTCTTCACTGTATCCGTAAAAGTATTCGCATCTTTCGGCCACTCGATATCCAGGTGAGCCTGCATGCCGATACCGTCACAAATCTTTCCGTCGGAATTAATGAACTCCACAATAGAAATCAATGCTTCCGGTGTGTTGCCCTCAAATGTATTATAATCATTAAAAATCAACGACACCTGTTCCCGGATTCCGAAGTCTCTGAGAACGTCATCCGCCACCTGATACGCCAGCTTTACAAAGCACGGAGTCAGCCCCTGTTCCCCGTACACACGAAGCCAGTCGGACATGGTCGGGTTGGAATGATAATATTCATTTACCAAATCCCATGCATACACCAGATGACAGTACTCGTGATTGTACACATAATTCATTACATTACGAATATAGTACTCGACTCTGGCA
>JAFTPY010000099.1 GCA_017463035.1 Lachnospiraceae bacterium | reverse complement strand
GGAATATGCATACGAGAGAGACCTTGTAGTTATTTTCCCTGAGGTGCGCAACAGCTTTTACGGCAATATGGTACACGGTAAAAATTACTTTACCTACCTTACCGAGGAGCTTCCCAAGATTGTGGAAAACCTGTTCCCCGTATCTACCAAGAGCGAGGACCGCTATGTGCTTGGTAATTCCATGGGCTCTCACGGTTCCTTTAAGTGGGCACTGAACAGACCCGACTTCTTTGCCGCAGCCGTAGGTATGTCCGGCGCAGGCGATTTGGAGGAGCTGGGCTTCTATGACCGCATGCCCGACCGCGTAATCAATTCCTTCGGTACTCTGGAAGAGTACAGAGGCAGCTACAACGACTTTAAGTACCTCTACAACAAGCACCTTGCAGAGGGCACCAAAATGCCCAGACTTTATGCATGCTGCGGTACCGAGGACGGTTTCTACGCAGGTGCCAAGAAGTTTGCTGAGGATGCCAAAGCTAAGGGCGTGCCTATTCTCTTTGAAGAGGGCGAAGGCGGACACACATGGAGCTTCTGGGACAAGTGGCTTCCGATTATGTTAGACCATATGTTAAAGGAGGATTAAATCATGGGAATGCTTCATTTTGATTATTTGTCCCAGACCCTGGGATATCATACGAATATTTATTTTATTCTGCCGGCATGCACCCATGAGGGCAAGGCTCCGGCGGCAACCCTGTATTTGTTACACGGCGGCGCAGGAAACGGCATGGACTGGATTCGTTATACTTCCATTGAGCGGTATGCGGACAAGTACAACATTGCGGTGGTGATGCCGGAAGTGGACGGCAGCTGTTTTTATGCGGATATGAAGCACGGCTATAATTATTTCACTTACCTGACCGAAGAGGTGGTAGCGGTGGCAGAGGGACTTTTGCCGGTGAATAAGGAGCCGGAAAAGCGTCTGGTGGCAGGTCTTTCCATGGGCGGCTACGGTGCCTTTAAGTGGGCCTTCAACCGACCGGACTTTTTCGCGGCAGCGGCAAATTTGTCGGGGATTTCCTTTATTATGGATATTTTCGGCGGCACCGGTTTTGCGGCAAAGGATGCGGAAGATAACTGCGGACCTGTAGCGTTGAACTGGGGAAGTTTAGAGGAGTTACAGGGAAGTATGAGCGACTCCAAGGAATGGGTGGACAAAGCGGTTCGGGAAGGTACAAAGCTTCCGAAGTTGTTTGCGGCTATCGGTACGGAAGACTACAGCTACAGGCTTTCCTGTGATTATTTACAGTACTGTAAGGAGCAGGGAATTGAGGTACATTACGAGGAAATGCCGGGACAGCACGAGTGGAGCGTCTGGGACACTATGATTGAACGGTTTATGGCTTGGGCATTGTAGGCGTTGTAGGTATGATAATAAATCAGCAAGCGGCATCTGTACGCAATTGGTACAGATGCCGTTTGTTTACCCTTTGAAATACTGTGCCCGGTATTTGCTTGGTGAGATACCGGTATGTTTTTGGAAGGTCTTAAAAAAGTAGGCATAACTGGAATAGCCCAGTTTTTCCTGTACCTGTGTTACGGTGTACCCTTCCCGAAGTAAAGATTGTGCCGTGGCAATTTTTTGCAAGGTGATGTAGTGGCTGACCGAAGTGTGAGCGTGTTTCTTAAACAATCGGGACAAATAGTCGGGATGCAGGAAAAAATGCTTTGCTAAGTCGGTAACGGTCAAATTCTCATGAATGTGTTCCTGGATATAGGCAATCATCTCGTTAATGCTTTTCTGGGTGGCAGAGATGGGAAAGACGCGATTGTTTTCCGGGGAAAGCCGGTCCACCATTTCATTCAGGAAAGAAAGTGCGTCAAAAAAGCCTGCCATGGCCTCCGGAGTATCGGTTTTCGGAAAGGAAATCAGCCGATCGAGCCGGTGCAGAAGTTCTTCTTTTACGGCAGTGTCCGGTGTCAGTAAAAGGGGCGTATCGCTGCGTTTCAGATAGGAAAGGGTCTCCGTTTTGTCGCAAAATACGGCGTCCAGCCACTGGATGTTGATGCTCAGAATATAGCGTTCGTATAGAATGTCGATGCCGTGGTACAACTGGTGTACACAAAACGGCGGAATAATAATCAAAGTTCCCGCCGGAACCGCAGAGACCGTATTGTTTAAAAGAACGTCCGGTAAATCGGACAAAGTAAAATACAGCTCCACCGCATTGTGAGAATGAGGTCCCACCGGAGTGGCGGTTTGGCTGTACTTGTAGGCAACGTCAAAGGGTGCCGCAACAGGGAATGTCAGGATATTCGCAGTTGTTTTGAGAATTTCTTCTGCCATAAGCTCACCTCTACATAAAAGTCGGAAAAATACATAAATCAAGTGCTTTATATACATATTATTCTTTTTTTGTCTATTTTACAATAGGGTTAGAGAAAGAATTTGAATCAGTGCGTTGAAACTTTTGAAATGAGGGGAACGAGGTATCCGAAGGGGGCTGTGAAGATGAAAAAAGTCGGGTTAATCGGTTGCGGAAATATCGCACGGGTACACGGTTGGGTGCTGCAAAACATGGAGAAGGCAGAACTGGTGGCGGCCTGTGATGCGGTAGATGAAAAAGCAACCGCTTTTGCGGAACAGTACGGAGATGTAAAAACGAAAGTATATACGGACTGGCAGAAGCTTTGCGGGAGCGATGTGGACGTGGTACATATCTGTACGCCTCATTATCTTCATGCATCGATGGCAGCGGAACTGTTACGACATGGGAAAGCTGTGTTTATGGAAAAGCCATGTGCTGTTTCGAGAGAACAGTTTGCAGAGCTGCGTCGGGAGGCTGCGTTGCATCCGGGAAAGCTGGGCTTTTGTTTTCAAAATCGCTACAACGAAACCACATTAGCAGTGGACAGGATGATTGCGGAAGGGAAAATCGGCGCGATAACCGGCGGCAGAGCCTTTGTGACCTGGCGGCGGGATGAAGAGTATTATGCGGGAAGTTCTTGGAAAGGCCGCTTGGCTACGGAGGGAGGAGGTGCCCTCATAAACCAGTCCATTCACACCTTGGATTTATTGTTGCGGTATCTGGGAACGCCGGAACAGGTGGAGGCGACCTGC
>JAFTPY010000098.1 GCA_017463035.1 Lachnospiraceae bacterium | reverse complement strand
AGCTTGCGGTTAATCGCCGCCTTATAACAAATATAATACACCAATACTCCCAACGCCAACGCTGCTAAAATAAGTATCGGCACAACAAAAACTGCTACGCTCATCTCTCATCCTCCTATTCCTATATCCTAAAAAATGTCCGAAAACTGTTGTAATAGCTTCGTGTAACATCCACCAAGGCTCCGTCCGACATCACCAATACAAATTTCATGGAAATGGACGGCTTAATCTTCTTTACATGGGCTTTCGCAATAATGGCACAGTTACTGACCCGCAAAAACTTCGTATTGTCCAACACCGCACATAGCTGATACAATCGGTCGTAAGCATAATAGCATTCCCCGTCACTTCCGTGTACCAGTACATCATGCCCCAGACTTTCGATGTAAACAATTTCCTCGATCGCCAGCTTTAGTTTCTCGCCTTCCTTCGTCTTTACCGACAAATGTCCGGCAAACCGCCCCTGCTCCGTCAGCACAAACTCCGCCTCGTCATCGATAACAAATCCGGCTTCCCTCAGCTTTCGTTCGATTTCTTCGTAATGCTCGTCACTGACATTCAGTCGTATGTTCAACTCCCGCTCCTCCTTCCGATTTCAATCGAGCTCGTTAAGTTTATCATACACAAAAATATTTTTTTCGCAATAGCTTTGGCATAGTCTGCAATAATATCCTGCATATCTTACATATAAATCTTTTTTTACAAATAAAATCGTTGTTTTTCCTTATATTCTGCGGCTTCCACAAAGTTGTCGCTTTAAACCGTTGCGCTTTAAAGCAAAAAAGCGTTGACAAAATATAAAACCGGGGTTACAATAACCCTAGAACAAAACTTTATTCAAATACAGTATCAAAGAGGAGATAAAATTATGATTATCGTAATGAAGCCGAAGGCTTCCATGGAAGCCATTCAAAATGTTGTTTCTTTCGTTGAAAGCCAAGGCTTGGAAACCCACCTTTCCCACGGTCACGAAGTAACCATTATCGGTGTTGTAGGTGACAAGACCGTACTTGCGGATAAGAACCTTGAGATTAAAGAAGGCGTAGACCGCATCGTTGCCGTTACCGAAAGCTACAAGCTTGCCAATAAGAAGTTTCATCCGGAACCGACCGTTGTAAAGGTAGGCAATGCGGAAATCGGCGGAAACAAGCTTGTGATTATGTCCGGTCCGTGTGCGGTAGAGTCTGCCGAGCAGGTTTTGGAGACCGCCATCGCCATTAAGAAGGCCGGTGCACAGATTCTGCGAGGAGGCGCATACAAGCCGCGTACCTCCCCATACTCTTTCCAAGGTATGGAGGAAGACGGTCTTCGCTTAATGAAGGAGGCAAAAGATGCCACCGGTCTCCCGGTAGTATGCGAGGTCACCAGTCAGGCTGCCGTAGAGGCTGCTGTGAAGTATGTTGATATGTTGCAAATCGGTGCCCGGAACATGCAGAACTTCTATCTGTTAAAGGAAGTGGGTAAAACAGGTCTTCCGGTATTATTAAAGCGTGGTCTTTCCGCCACCATCGACGAATGGTTAAATGCTGCGGAGTACATTCTTGCGGAAGGAAATCCGAATGTCGTTCTTTGCGAACGCGGTATTCGTACCTTTGAAACCGCTACCCGTAATACCCTGGATTTAGCTGCCGTTCCGGTTATTCACAAAATGAGTCACCTTCCGATTATCGTAGACCCGAGTCATGCTACCGGTGTCAGAGACTACGTAAAGCCGATGGCCTTTGCTGCGGTTGCCGCAGGTGCCGACGGCCTTATGATTGAGACTCATCCGTGTCCGGAAAAGGCGCTTTCCGACGGACCTCAGTCTCTTACCTTCTCACAGTTTGAGGAACTTTGTGACCAGCTTCGCCCGCTTTCCTCTATGATGGGCAAGCAATTATAAATAAGGAGTGTTTTATGGATACCCAGTTTGGATTTATCGGTCTCGGCTTAATCGGCGGCTCCATTGCCCGCGCCCTGCGGGAAACGGACCCTTCTTGTAAAATTTTAGCTTATTCCCGTAAGCCTGCGCTTTCCGAGGATTTGCGCAGTGCTCTGGATACAAAGGTCTTGGATAACGTCGTCTTTTCCCTGACCGGGCTTTCCGATTGCGATTACATTTTCCTGTGCGCCCCGGTGGACAGCAATATTTCCTATCTGCCGGAGCTTGCAAAGATAGTTTCAAAGAAAACGATTCTTACGGATGTAGGCAGCGTAAAATCCGGCATTCATGCTGCTGCGGAAGCAGCGGGACTCTCCGCGCAATTTATCGGCGGACACCCGATGACCGGCTCCGAGCGTACCGGCTTTTCTCACAGTAACGCACTTCTTATGGAGAATGCCTACTACGCTATCACTCTGACCGATGCTTGTCCGAAGGAACGGGTAGATGCTTTTCTTTCCTTGGTAAAACAAATAAAATCCATCCCGGTGGTACTCTCTCCTGCCGAACATGATGATGCGGTGGCGGCCATCAGCCATGTTCCCCACGTCATTGCGGCACAGTTAGTCAATCTGGTCCGCACCTCCGAGGATGCGGAAACCATGCGGCTTTTAGCGGCAGGCGGTTTTAAAGACATTACACGTATCGCCTCCTCTTCCCCTTCTCTTTGGGAAAGCATTTTATCGGCTAATACGACCTTTGTCCTTCCGACCCTGCATCGCTATATTTCCCTGCTGACCGAAGCAGCGCAGGCTTTACTTTCGGAAAACAAAGAAGAAATTCAGGCAATGTTTTCCGAGGCAGGAGAATTCCGCAGTTCCTTGCAGGAACGAAAGGGGGCTCTGCCGGAGTCCTTTGTTCTCCATGCGGATCTGCGGGACGAGGCCGGTGCCATTGCCACCTTTGCCACCCTTTTGGCGGTACACGGCATCAGCTTAAAAAATATCGGCATTGTCCATAACCGTGCTTACGAGCAGGGTGCTCTCCGTATCGAGTTTTATGACAGAGACGCATTGGAACGAGCCTATACACTGTTGACCGATAATCGATTCACGGTATATCGGTAAGTGGGACTGTCGTGCACAAATGAATGCGCAGTGGCCCCGGGCGTGGCGGACTCTTGCGTAGTCCTTGTAGATGTACAAAAGTCGGTCTCCTATATTTTCTTTTACATTACATGAATACAGCCGATATCCTTCGCAATATTCTCTTTGAACTTTACGTAGGATAGTAGACTTTCTTATTACTTCGATGGTTGTCAGCAACGCCCGGACAGGAGGTCCGGGCGAGCCCGCCATAAGACATGGATGTCGCATCAGGGCGGTTGCGTCACTCATACATACATTTTACCGAAGTAATTAGAAAGACTCTATCCGGAGTACGAGAAAAGAGGATACTGCGAAGGATATCGGCTAATTTCTATCTGTTAAAAGGAAAATATAGGAGACCGACTTATTTCCATACACAAAAAAGCAAGAGTGGGACTGCGCATTCATCCTGCGACAGTCCATTTGCCTGCACGAAAACGAAACCTCCCGTATACTTTCCTGTCTTTGGAAGATACTATGACAAAGAAGTATACAGGAGGTTTTTTATGCATCAATTACGCCCTATCCGTCGTTTTTGCTCCGATTTTGTTCAATGCGGTCTCATCGGCTGGTGTCTGGAATGTTTTTGGACAGGTATGGGGTCCTTCCGCAACAGAAAAAATGACAAGCGCTTACTTTGTCGCACCTCTGTCTGGATGTTCCCCATTTACGGTCTGGCCGCTTTTATTCCTACCGTTTACAAACGCATCAAATCCAAATCTGCCCTATTCCGCGGAAGCATCTACGCCTCAGCTATCTTAGGCTGCGAATATACCAGCGGTATTCTGTTAAAACGCCACAATGCCTGCCCCTGGGACTACAGCAAAGCAAAACTGAACTACAAAGGTGTCATCCGCCTGGATTACGTTCCCTGCTGGGCACTGGCCGGTCTTTTATTTGAACGGGTGCTTTGCAAAAAATAATTACAAGGTCACCACTAACGTATCATAGCCCAGCTGCTGCAGCTCCTGCTGCAATGCTACCGCCTCATTTAAACTTTCGGTTCGTCCCGCACGTACCGCATAGAAACTGCCGCTTCTGGAAATATCCGCCGGGATTCCCAGTGCCACCAACTCCCGGTACAGATTATCCGCATTTTCCGGATTTCGGAACAATCCCACCTGTACCGCATAGGCCTCTGACATCGGCATCTGCTGCCCCATTCCCGGGCCTATTTCCCCGCCGATGGTCTGCAACACACCATTGGCAATGGCCTGTGCCACATCATCAAACCGTGCGTCCAGAAGAGCATTATCCGCATCCGTATTGATAAAACCGACCTCCACCAAAAGTGCCGGCATCTGGGTACGGCGGAGTACCGCCAAATCTCTGCGGATATTTAAACCCAAATCATTAAAGCCGACCTCCGCAAGCTCCGCATTAATCGCCCGAGCCATATCCGCCTTTACTCCGTTTTCGTCATATAACAGCGTTTCCACTCCGGAATACCGGTTGCTCTCCGGACTGGAGTTACGGTGAAAGGATATAAAATAGTCCGCCCCGGATTCATTGGCAATCTGCGCCTTCCGTACCGGCGAATCATACACATCCTCCGTTCTCGTATATACCACATCCACACCGTTTCTCTGCAAAATCTCTCCCACCGCCAACGTAAGCGCCAGATTGTCATCCTTCTCTCTTCTTCCGTTTTCTACCGCTCCGCTGTCAAATCCGCCGTGCCCGGCATCCAAAACCACTGTTACCGCCATACAAACCTCCGCATCATATCTTCATTTCCGTTCTACTGATATCATACGACAGTTTTTCCCGATGTTGCCTGACTTCACAAACTATTTTTTTGAAGTCAGCAGCAACAACCATTCTCCCAGCGACTCTGCTTCTTTGTCCTTCTGCACAATTTCCCTTGCATAGGCCGGAGTATTGGTAATAATATTATCTACGCCGATTGCCTTCATCCGTTTTAATTCATTTTCCCGGTTTACCGTCCAGACATGAATTTCCTTTCCGTGAGCATGAGCCTTCTCTACCACAAGCTCCGTAACACAATCGGAACGAATACTGAAAAAGTCCGCTGCATCATTTTCATAAAAATCACCGTACACCATAGACAAAATATGTCCCGTTTTTAATTCTCCGTTTAACTCCTTCACCCATTGAATCTGCCGGTAAGACATGGAAGTCACAATACAGCTTTCCTCCAAGCCGTACTCCTCGATCAGATGTACCACCTCAAAAGCAAGTGCTTTATCCTGTTTTGTCTTTAATTCGATATTAAATCCGATATCTCCTCCGTACTCTTCAAATACCTCCCGTAAGGACGGTACCCTCTGTCCCGCAAATTCCTTTGCATACCGGATTCCAGCATCATACGTAGACAGTTCCTCATAGGTTACGCAATCTACGTCATTTAGAACCCCCGTCGTACGAAACAATGCCTCGTCATGAAGCAAAACAGGCACACCGTCCGCTGTCAGTCTTACATCAATTTCCGCATAGTCCGCCCCCTGCTCCACTGCAAGTCCAATAGCCGCCAAGGTATTTTCCGGCGCTTCCCCCGATGCCCCTCTGTGGGCTGTAATACAAAGTTCCTCCAAGGCCTCGGACATAAATACATTTCCGTTCCTAAAAAAAGATACGGTTTGCGCGATTGCGGTTACCGCCACCAATACACAGGCAAATCGAAAACAAACCTCTCGCAGCTTCGTTTTCTCTCCAATGCTTCGTACCTGCCTCCCACTTTCTACTTTCTGACCAACCGGATTTCCTGATTTCCCCACTTTCTTCGTATACCAAAGTTCCACACAGAAATATTCCAAAACCACCGTATTTACGGAAAAAAACAGGATGGCGGCCAACACCCTATACCGCCTAACGATTCGAAGTAAAATAACTCCGGCCGGCTGAGGGTCTGCTGTCTTCGTCACACAAACAATCAGCAACACCAGTCCGACTCCGTACAAAAGGCCCTCCGACGCAAAAAGCAGAACCCCGCGTTTTATCATCCCGCATAAGAAGGCAAGCATCTCCTGCCTCGTAATTTTTGTACGTAACTTACTTTTCTTTCGAAGCATCTTTCCCGTCTTCGATACACTTTTAAAAAACAGTTCCGAGACAGTCAGACGATTCCCGGAAAAACTTCCCCGTACCGCTAATCCTACGGCATGCACTTCTATACACAATAGATACACCCCTCCGCAAAGCACAAGTATAGCACATACCAATGTGCCGGGTGCCATCAAAAACTCCGGCAGATTCTCCTTTGTTAAATAGCTGTAACCGCTTGCCCAAAGACAAAAATCAAACAGCATTCCCAACAACGGTACAAAAAAAGACAGACAAGCCGTCTTTAAGAAAAGCTCAAATCCGATTAAACTGCGGATATTACTCTCTCTGCCTGTCTGTCTCATAGTTTATCCTCGCGCTCCTAATTCATATAAATCAGGTGCTCCTTCGGTTTTGCCGTATGCACCATGTCCACAAGATACAGGACAGGACCTTCCCCGCCGTATTCTCTCTGGTACTCTACCGCAACCTTCGCCGTTACCTTTACCCAGTCACGTAATTTAAAATTGTCTGCCTGCGGACCTTTGCAAAGCATACCCACAAAGCCGATATCATCCGCACAACAAGTCATGGCAAAACGCCCCGGTACAAAAAATCCCTTCGGAATATCTCTTCCCTTATACACCATGGCCGTAAAACGAACGGTCTTGCCGTTATACTTCTGCGGCTGATCCAGCGCATCCAGATAAAAGATACCGTAGTCGTCATCCTCAATCTCGATAATATCCGCATTTAAATCGTACGGCAAATCGATTTCATCATCAAATCCGTCTTCTCCGTCCTCCGACTCAAAGAGCACCTGGGCACGACGATTTAATGCACGCACCGCCTTACGGAAGGTGTTCCGCTTGGTCTCTGCGGTACAACGGTTAAAAATTACCAACTCCGTAAAATTTATCTGCTCCGCCATCATCTGACGCATATTGCTCATATACACTTCGAAGGTGCCGGCATCCGCCATGGTAATCATCTGAGCAAGCTCCCAGCCTCTCGGCATGCCTCTCTCAATAAAACCGGACATACTCCAGGTGCCGTTAAACTCAATCATGACACGCTCAGGACGATAATCGGACTGACACTTTTTCAAAAATGCCGGAGACAAATCTTCTTCGTTTTCCACCGGAATCACGAATATGTTATTCTTCTCCAACGCCTCCGTATCATACTCTTCCATTCCCTCTTCACAAAGCAGGAGAATGGTCTTTTCTCCGGAGGCAAAGTTCGGGTACTCCAGCGTATTTTTTATAAATGTGGTTTTACCGCTTTCCAAAAAACCGGTAATAATATATACAGGGATCTCCATTGTAGAACCTCTCTTAATTTCCTATTACGCCAGCTCGAATAAAACTTCCAGCGCCTCTTCCTTAATCTTAGAACCGATAACACAACTACGTCCGGTATAATCCGGGGTACCCTCACGAAGCTCGAATTCACCCGGAGTAAGGTCAAAGTAAATCCAGGTACCGTCCGTTGCCGGTACCATACCCTTCGCACGTAAAATCACACCGTACTCCTCGGTATTTGCAAGCTTATTTAAAATCTCACGCATGGTATCGCGCTCATACTTGTGCGGCGTTTCCTTACCCCAACTGGTAAATACTTCATCCGCATGATGATGGTGATGATGGTGCTCGTGGTCATGGTCATGACAGCCGCAGGTGCAGTCCTCACCGTGCTCATGATGGTGATGATGCTCATGCTCCTCATGGTCGTGGTGATGATGCTCATGATGGTGCTCGTGGTCATGGTCATGACAGCCGCAGGTGCAGT
>JAFTPY010000097.1 GCA_017463035.1 Lachnospiraceae bacterium | reverse complement strand
TGGCGGGGTATAACACGGCAAGCGAAGAGGAGAAAGCGCAGTACGATTTGAAAAAGCTTTTAAAAGTAATGGGCTGGGGTATGGTTTATTTCTCTGTCATGTTTTTTGTGATGGCAATTCTAACCGGAACCGTCGATAAAGCTGTATTTAAAACCGTAATGATGACATTTACCTTCGGCTCGATTCCTGTTTGCATCTTAATAATTGTACTCGGAAATACCGTTTGTAAGAAAAAAGGAGGGGATGATACATGAACGGAGCCGTCATCGTTATCTTTTGTGTAGCAGCAGTTTTACTTATCATGGGAATTGTCCTTTGTACCGGCCACGGCAGCTGGTTACTTGCCGGTTATAACACCATGAAGAAGGAAGAAAGGGAAAAATATGACGAAAAGAAATTGTGTCGCGGAGCCGGAATCCTTATGTTAATTCAAACCGCACTTTGTATCGCTATGGGGCTTACGGAAGCATTTTGCCCGGAAGAGATGATTGATACCGTAGCAAAGGTCTGTGCTGCTCTGATTTTAATTACAATCACAGTCTGGATTATTTGGGGAAATATCTTTTGTAAGAAAAAACTGTAGATTATTGAATACAAGATAAGGATAAGGCACCACGCGGAACCTTCTCCTTGATTTTATTATTAATTCGTTTTTCAAAAGTGATTTGCAGATTCAAAATGAACCGGAACATCTTAGAACATCCGGAACAATCCGATGACCTTACCTAAAATCTCTACTTCCTTTACGATAATCGGGTCCATAGTGTCGTTTTCCGGCTGGAGACGATAGTAGCCGTCCTCCTTATAAAAGGTCTTTACTGTAACGGAATCCTCGATGAGAGCAACGACAAAATCACCGTTCTTCGCATAATTCTGCTTCTTAATCAGAATCTGGTCACCGTTAAAGATGCCGGCATTAATCATACTGTCGCCCTTAACATGAAGCATAAAGGTCTCTGCATTCGGCAGATAATCCGTCGGAATAGGGAAGTAAGACTCAACATTCTCTACCGCAAGAATCGGCTGTCCCGCAGTCACGGTACCTACCACCGGAATGTAGGCCATCTCACGACGGGTAATATTGAAATTATCATCTACAATCTCGATGGCCCGAGGCTTCGCCGGGTCACGACGGATGTAACCGTTCTTCTCCAGGCTTTCCAAATGCGCATGAACGGAAGATGTAGACTTTAATTTCACTGCCTCACAAATCTCCCGGACTGCCGGCGGATACCCCTTATTCAAAATACGTTCTTTCATAAAATCTAAAATTTCCTGCTGCTTTGCAGTAATTTTTCCGTAACCCATAACCGCAACCTCCTTATAAAATCAGACAAACTCTTGTTTTCTTGTATACAGTATAGCACATCAAACACCTGTTTGTCAAACTTTTGTTCGAAAATTTTACAAATAACTATTGACAAACAATTGTTCGCATGTTATATTATAAACAGATGTTCGAGAATGTTTGTTCTGTTTTTAGGAGGTTATGAGTATGGATAGAGTAATGAATTGTGAAATCGCAAAGGAATATCGTTCGTATCACCGGCTTTCCGAGGTACGCCGTATGAAAAGACGTAAGGAGTTCCTGCAAAAGGCTGCGCTTGCGGTTTTCGGAATTGCCTTAGTCATTCTTGCTGTTTTATTCTTTGCACCGTCTGCAAATGCAGAAGCGGAGAGTAATGTTTCTTATGAAAAGCGTATTGTTTCCGTACGTGTCGCAGAGGATGATTCCCTCTGGGCGATTGCGGAGCGTTTTTACTGCGAAGAGAAGGAGAGCATTCCGGAGTTTGTCCGTTCTATTAAAGAGACAAATCATCTGGAAAGCGACACAATTTATCCGGATACCTATCTGGTGATTCAATACTATGTAAAAAAGACGCTGTCCTAGTCTCTACCGACTGCTCTAACGTCTTTCCTGACACTATCCTTATTCATTTCCTTTTTGAAGCAGTTTCCGACTTTCTCCAGGCCGGTAATGTGCCGTCGGTAATCGCATGAAACAGTCGCTCCTTGGATCCTTTGTATTCCTCGTTTAAGCGTTTTACCAGGTCCTTTGTATCGGCCCGTTTTGTTAATCCGTCCGCCGGACACGGATTCTTCTTTACCGGAAGATTATACTTATGCTGAAATCCTATAATGTCTGCCTCTTCCACATAAATCAGCGGGCGTATCAGCGTAATGTCCGAGCGGTCCAGATAAGTCACGGGAGAGAAGCAGTTGTATCTTCCTTCGTATAATAAAGACATCAGCATCGTCTCTATGACATCGTCCTTGTGATGGGCATAGGCAGACTTGTTACACCCCAGTTCTTTTGCTTTATCGTTAAAGGCCCCTTTTCGGAGTTTTGCACACAACGAACAGGGATTACTTTCTTCCCTTACCTGAAAGACCACTTCGCCGATTTCGGTTTTCTGAACATAATACGGTACCTGAAGTTCTTCACACAGTGCTCTAATTTCGCTCAAATCAAAGCCTTCAAAGCCTAAATCTACGGTAATCGCACACAGTTCGAAAGGATTCGGATAAAAGCGTCGTAAGCCCGCCAAAGCGTACAGAAGAGCGAGAGAGTCCTTGCCCCCCGAAATTCCGATTGCGATTTTATCTCCCGGCTGAATCATCTGATAATCATCCACCGCTTTTCTGGTGTAGCTGAGTAGTTGCTGCAACTTCATATCCTGTTCCTTTCCAAACTTTTCCATAGTTTCTAAGATATAGTATTTTTAGCATTTCAACTATACCATATCATGCGTTTTTTTACAAGTTTTTTCTTGCGGAGAAGGATTTTGACACACTTATAACACTTTTCTTTTTTACAATAAATTCGTACGATTGAAACGAATGGATTTAGAAAGGTGGTCAACTTTTTCCATGAAAAACACAAAAGATGTACATACACGAAACACAAAGAAAATAACACTTCGGATTTGTGCTTTGGTATTTATGACTTTTTTATACTGTGGTATATCCGGTCATTTGATTTTTTCCGAAGCTGCTTTGTTAACCGTACGCAATCATGTTACGAACGACAGTTATATTTATTCCGGATCAAATGTTCAATATGAAATAAACGGCACGAATGTTCCGACCGATTTTCCGGGGCTGATTTTGTCCAACGGTGCCGCTGTGGGACCGTACAAAGAATTATTCGAGGATGTATTGGGCGTTACTTCCGATTATACACCAGGGAAAGACAACTTCAGTATTTCCTACGGTCCCCATACCATAAAAATGACCCTTGGTAACACGGAAGCTATCGTAAACGGTCAAAAACAGATTATGAATAATGCGCCGTTCGTATACTCTTTTAATAATTCTTCGGATACTTATTTATATGTTCCGACACGTTTTGTAGCAGAGACCTTAGGTTTTACTTACACATGGAACGCGGCAACGGCAACCGTATCCATTCAACGCACCAATATTATTTATGACGGAACAAACGCGGTTTCCTATACAGGAAACATTCCGTATTTTTCTCTCAACGGAAAGCTTGTTACTTCCGATACATATCCGGGCTATTATTTCGACAATACCGCGCTTTTTGATGCGAAAGAGTATTTTCAAAATTCCGGAATGGCAGTCTTTACATATAGTGAAGGGAGCGGATTGATTGTATTAAAAAACTCAGCCTGTACCGTTCGCCTTGTTGTAGACAGCCCGATTGCCTATATCAACGAGAAAGGCTATTTGTTAGATACTGTTCCGCGTCTGATTACATCGCAGGGCTCCTCGACCCCGGGAGTATATGTCCCGGCCCGCTTTGTAGCAGAAGCTTTGGGATACACGGTATATTATCATAAAGCAAACGATACCCTGCGCATTACGGGAGATGTACCTGTTTTATCTCCGGATTCTTCACAGCAGCCGGATACTCCTTCGACATCCGGCCACATTGTGACAGATACGGCATCCTACGGATCGGTTCTCTTTTCTTATGATACCCATGAGCAGATTCTTGCTCATTACTCGGAGCAGGGATATCGCGTACCGAAATCCTTATCCGCATACTCCTGCGTCAATTCGGACGCCTTGTATATAAAAGGAGTCACGGAAAACGACATCCATATTACCGACAAAGCGGATGTCATTGAAATTACCATTCGAGACCATCGTTATCCGAATACAGGAAGACTGTCTTATAATCCGGACGCGACCTACTTAAATTATTGTTATATCAGTAGCACCGATACGGTCAAGCTTTTGGTATTTAAGTCAAAAGATTTACATTACTATAGTTATTCCGCGCCGGATGGCTGTGTCATTCACTTTACCGATACCGACGGATTGTTTCAGGACCGTTTATCTTTTGTCGTATACGATTCCGAACAGGA
>JAFTPY010000096.1 GCA_017463035.1 Lachnospiraceae bacterium | reverse complement strand
TGTTGCCGGTGTTGCAATTAAAACCTTAATCGTACAGGGCTTTAAGCGCGGTGCGTTCTCCAATTAGGCAGGTCTCGGTTCCTCCGTTATGGTACATTCAAACTCCAATGTAAAGGAGCCGGTAAAGCAGGGTATGTGGGGTATCTTCGAAGTATTTGCGGATACCATGGTGGTATGTACCATGACTGCGGTTGTTGTACTTTCTTCCGGTGCCATCGATTTAAATACCGGTCTTGCGGTAGCAGGTACCAACGATGCGACCTTAGTAGCACAGGCTTTCGGTAATGTATTCGGAAAGCCTGGTGAGTGGTTTATTGCCATTGCAATGGTGTTGTTTGCATTTACTACGTTGCTTGGCTGGTCTCACTACGGCAGTAAGGCGGTGGAGTACTTATTCGGTTTGAAAGCAGTGAAGTTTTATAAGGTATTCTTCGTACTTCTGGTAGTCAGCGGTGCGCTGATGAGTTCCTCTATTGCATGGGATATTTCCGATACCTTTAACGGAATGATGATGATTCCGAACTTAATCGGTGTTGTAGTACTGTCTCCGGTATTGATTAAGATTGTACGGAACTATGTGGACCGTAAGATTAAGGGCAAGGTGGTAACGCCGGTGCTTTCTTTTGACCCGGAGGTTCAGAAGGAAATGGAAGTAGCCGTGAAGAACGGGGAAGAGTAATTTTTGATTTGAGCAGGAAGGGCTGTCGCGTGTGCGGCGGCCTTTTTTGTGGAGGTGAGAATATTGCTGAGATTTTCTTGAAAATAGTCCACCGCCACAAAACGTTGCAGACTATGTGCGACAGCCTTTTGGTTTGACAAGAGTAAGTGAGATTGGTAAAATGAGAGGGAGTATAGCAGAAGGGAGTAAGCGTATGCATATCAAGGAATATACTAATACGGAACAGGAACAAAATGAAGTACTAAACTTCTTAGAAGCAGTTCTTCCGGAATCCGGTCGCAACCTGGATGCCGCTGCAATACAGCAGTATGTAAAAAGTTTGGAACAGTTTGAAAAGGTTTGGTGCTTATATGATGAAGAGAAGCTTATCGGAACGGTGGGGATACGGAGACTGGAAGAAGCGAACTGTGAACTGAAAGCACTTTACTTATACAGTAAATATCACGGTCAGGGCGTAGGGTATCGGTTGTTGTCAACTGCTTTGGAGGAGGCAAAACGGGTCGGCTTTGAAGCAATATATTTGGATACCATATCCACGTCGGAACGGGCGATACGGTTATACAAGGCAGTGGGATTTGAGGAGATAGAAAAGTATAAGGAGACCATAAGGTCGGATGTGTTTATGAAGAAGCAGTTGTAGAGGAGGAAACATGAAAGCAATTCTCTTTGATTTTGATTATACACTGGGAGATACCACAAACGGTATCGTGCTTAGTGCGCAGTATGCTCTGGAGCAGATGGGGGAGGAAGAACGGACCTACGAAGAGATTAAGAAAACCATCGGATTGTCTCTTAGTGAGACTTATAAAAAACTGACCGGAAACATGGACGAGGAACGGGCAGGCCGATTTTTTGACTTGTTTAAGGAAAAAGCGGATGAGGTGATGGTAGACAGTGCCACGTTGTATCCGGGCGTAAAGGAAATGCTTGTAAGCCTCAGAGAACAGGGCTGTCGTATCGGTATTGTTACCACAAAATTCGCGTATCGTGTACAGAACATTATGAAGAAGTTCGATGCAGAGGACTTATTTGATGTGATAATCGGTGTGGGAGATGTTACAAAGGTAAAACCGGACCCGGAGGGGTTGCTTCTTGCGATGGAACGGTTGGGCGTAAAGAAGGAAGATGTGCTTTACGTGGGTGATAGTTTCGTAGATGCCAAGGCAGCGGAAGCAGCAGGGATGAAATTTGCCGGGGTGTTGACGGGAACGACCACAAGGGAGGCGTTTGAACAATATCCGCAGGAAAGTATCAGTGAAACAGTGGTAGATTTTTATAGAATTTTGCTTAAGGAGTAGATGAGAAGGTACAGAAGAGAAATTCAAGAACGGTGTACAAAGGAGGAAGGATTATGTGGTTTGTTTTTGCTTTATTGTCGGCAATTTTTGCGGCACTGACATCCATTTTGGCGAAAATCGGAATTGAAAAGGTGAATTCCAATCTGGCTACGGCCATACGTACCGTTGTGGTGGTTGTGATGGCCTGGGGCATGGTATTTTTAACCAATGCCCAAAAGGACATTTTTCACATCAGTAAAAAGAGCTGGATATTTTTGATTCTATCCGGTCTGGCTACCGGTGCATCCTGGCTGTGCTATTACAAGGCATTGCAAATCGGGAAGGCTTCTAAGGTGGTGCCGATTGATAAGTTGAGCGTTGTATTTACATTGATACTGGCATTTGTTTTTTTACATGAAGAATTTACGATAAAATCCATCATCGGCTGCTTGTTAATCGGGGCGGGGACTTTGTTGATGGTGCTGTAGATAAGAGAAAGACCTTCGGAGCATACAACTCGGAAGGTCTTTTTTTCTTATGAGAGATATGAGTTTTTACTCAAAACACTCTTTAAACTTTTCGTTCTTCTCCAGTTCTTTCTGAAATTCCTCCGAAAATTGTGGCATGGTAATTGCCCAGAAATTCTCCGGATTTTCTTGGAATTGGCCTGCGGCTAAGGAGACCTTTGCCACCAGCGGAGAAGTGTAGCTGTAGGCATTCAGACTTGTGGAAATGCGGCAGTATTCCTTATGGTGGTCAAAGCCCTTTTCGAAGCAGGTAAGTGCCTTTTCCCGGTCGCCGTGGCGGGATTCCTGCATTGCCAAAAGAAGATACAAATAGCGTAAGTCCCAATGCATTCGTCCGCATCGACCGTCCGGAAATACGGTTTCAATCATGCGGATGAGCGCAAGCAGAACCTCTCTTCCGTATTCCGAGGAAGCAAGGTCGGAATTGGTAAGCACGGAACGGGACATGGTACCGTAAAGCAGTGAAAGGAGCGCAAGAATGAGTTCTCCCGCATATTGGGCTTCCTCCTCACCTGTGGTAGCATAGGTGAGCAATACTTCTTTACAGTTATAGAGACAAGGTTGTTCGTTTGCAAGTGCTTTCGACTTTTCGTATTCGCCCCTGTACTTATACATGAATAACATGTTATGATGAGCGGCTTCCCGGTATTTGGTTGCCACATTGAGGTGAAGTAATTTGTCATATACCTGTAAGGATTCCTGCCAGTAAATATTTTCCTTATTACGCTCGGCATCATCGTATTGGTATGGGGAGCCCTCTTTGGTTGTAGGGTTCAGACCGTGTTTCTGCCAGCCCAGATAGAAAAGGCATTCCGCCAGTTTAATCATAAGCTCCGGCTCGTTGGGGAACTCCTCTAAGGCTGTTCGCAGCATTTCTACGGTGTCGGTCAAATCTCCGTTTTCTTCTCCGATGAAACCTCCTAAGGCGCGGATTGCCGCACCGGCCTTGTCGACAATAGCCTGAATCTGGGCCTCTCGATCCCCGTGATAGCCGAACAGTTCGTCAATGCTGACATGAAAATAGTTTGCAATGGCAGGCACCAGCTCCATGTCCGGATAACCTCCGCCGGCTTCCCAACGGGAAATGGCCTGGCAGGTGACGTCGAGGGCTTTTGCTAAATCTTCCTGGGTACGATTGTCTCTCTTTCGTAAGTCTTTGATTGCTTTTCCAATGGTTATCTCCATAAAATTGTCCTCCGTTTGTTGTATCACCGGTGTGAGTTTAGTATAGCATAGATTTTTGGGAAAACAATTATCAATTCGTTGTTGAGAAGTAAAGGGATTGTTGATATTGTGAGCGGGCATGCTTGAAGCGAGAACTCCACAGGAGAAATTATTGGATAGAGTCGGAAGAATTGAGAAAAAATCAATGAAGAATTACTTGACTCTCCCCTAGGGGGACCCTTTATACTATAGGTATATGAAAATGAAAAAAAGAAGCACCGCGCGGGAAAAGAATGACATAAGTGCATGATTTCGTTTTTTGGAAGGGAGGTCGGCTACCTATGGAAAAAAGAATGACATCGGGGGAAATTGCAAAGAAAACCGGCGTTTCCCAGAAAACGGTTCGTTTGTACGACGAAAAAGGATTGTTAAAACCAAGCGGGTATTCCGAAGGGAATTACCGATTGTATGATAATGAAGCGTTGGCGGTATTGGAGAAGATTATAGCTCTGAAACAAATCGGGTTTTCGCTGG
>JAFTPY010000095.1 GCA_017463035.1 Lachnospiraceae bacterium | reverse complement strand
TCTTCGGCTTTACCCGTACAGACACCTTTTCCGGCGGAGAATTGATTGAAGTCTATGCACAATTTTTAGGCTTATATCGCTTAAACGAGCTGACCAATCACAGCAAGGAACAGGAAGTCACCGCTTTAGGCCATGTTCTCTTATTACATAATGCAGAAGATATCAAAAACCTCCCGTCACTCACGATATTGCTGTTTTTGCAAAACCTTTCAAAAGAACTGACAGTGGAACGAATACAGAAATCTCCTGCTTTACCGGATGATCCGGAACTCAGAGCAGCCTTAAGTAAAATTAACCTTACTCCGAAAGCCGTTTCGGTGGATTATGCGTTCCCGTTTACCTTGCCCCGTCCTTGCGAGCTGTTCCTTTCCTTTGATGAACAGACAATTACAATCAAATTATGCAAAGACGGAATGGTAATGCTGTTTCTTCCGGTTTACTCCGGCGAACTCAAATACTTTTACCCGAACCCGGCAGACTACTACTACCTGCCGTTAGAGGACTGCGCCATGCACAAAAGTGTAGCCTCCTTTGTAGAAAAGGAATATCGTAAAAAGGCCACTGCAGCCACCTGTTATACAAAGAAAACCGGTGCTTTTCTTCCGTTGACCGTAAGAAACACAAAGAAAACGCAACAGCAAAGCAATACGACTCCTGTAGAATCACTGTTTTCGCCAACAAAAAAAGAAGCACAGAAGGACTCTACCCTTCCATGCTTCTACTCCGATTACAAAAGCAACTACTGCTATACACCGTATAGCGATGAACTAAGTGCAAACGCTCTTACAGAACTTACCAAGACCTTGCTTGACTCCTTATTATGATTCCGACTTTACTCCGGTAATAAACTCCGCATACGGCAGTGTCTCCACCCAGGCGCAGAACTCACGCCACTCCGGCAGTCTGTGGTTTTTCCGCTGGGCATAAATGGTCTTTAACTGGCGGTAATTGGTGGTCATAGCCGCCGTCAGTTTAAAGCCGCAAGGATTGGAGTACAAAAGTCTTAAATAATCCTCCGGATCCTGGGTCTCGTTGTACTTATCCTTTAACTCGTTCATAATGGCAATCATACGCTTGTCCGTATACTCACTGTACTGATTGTCCAAATCAAACTTCGCAATGCGGTGCATGGTGGACTGACTGGAAATAAAATCAAGGAAATGATACCGCTCCGCCTCGGTCCAAGCCTTTACCGTAAAGGTCAAATCAAACTGCACAATAATGCCGGTCATAAACTGGTCATGTCCGCTGCCCCGCTCACAGGTAGCAAGCTTATACGTGGTCGGCACAATATCACCGTTTAATTCTTCCGTCTTTGTTGCCATCGGAAACTTACTGCCCCGTACGGCACTTTCCAAGCCATATACCTTTACATTACTGACTACCATCTCTTACCCCTCCGTATTCTATAATCTAATTTATCTGACTATCTCGTCTGTTCGAATATTCTGTCTGTTCCGTTATTGGCATTTTTTATTTCTCTGCTTTTTCAACAACTGTCTCCTTTTTCCCTTTCCGAAGTCCGAAAAACAGCACCATGCCCACTCCTGCCGCAAAAATAAACAGGGAAATAAACTGGGATGTGGAAAGCACACCTACGCCGCCTCTCGGGTCGTTTCGCAAAAACTCAATCAAAAATCTTCCGATGCTGTAAAACAATAAATAACAACCTGCGATTACACCGTCTTTTCCTGTTTTGTATATCTTGTTTGCAATAAATACAAGCAGGAAAAAGTGAACAAAATTCGCCACACTCATAATCAGCTGAGTCGGAATAACCTTCACACCGATCATATTGTAATACACGGAGTGATTAAACTCCATGCCGTACCAGGCATCCGTCTCTCTGCCGTAACAGCAACCTGCTAAAAAGCATCCGATACGTCCGAAGCCCTGGGCCAATGCGATGGACGGCATAACAAGATCAAAGTACTTTAAGAAGTTCATCTTTTTTACTTTGCAATATAAATAGCCCGCCAAAATACCGCCGATAATGCCGCCGTATACCACAAATCCGTACATTACATCCCGGAAGGTCATACGTCCCGCAAACAGCTTTTCATACTCCGTAATCAGATACAGTACCTTGGCGCCCAAACAGCCGCCAACCGCACACCAGATTCCCAAGGAAAAAATCTGCTCCGGATCCAGTCCCTTCTTGGGCGAACGTTTCTCTGCCACCATAAATGCCGCTATCACACCGATTGCAAGCATCAAACCATAGCTGTATAACTTAAACGGGCCAATTTCAAATAAAATCTGTCTCATACTAAATTCCTTTCTGTTTCCTCCCACATAGTATCTATTTTAGCAAAGGTAGCTATACTTGACAAGGGGTGAACGTAATTATTCTGTGTGTACATCTACGCTTTCGCATACTGCCACAAGCATGTACGCTATACTGCATCTATCTCCTTCAGAAAGTTTAGAACATCGCTGTACACCCTTTCGTTTCCGACTTCATTCAACACCTCATGCTTCATTTCCCGATACACGATTGTCCGAATATCCTCATATCCTACACGCCGTAAATTTGCCACAGAATCCTGCAAGCCCTTTGCAAATCCCACCACCGGATCATCCTCACCGGTGATGCTTAAGATCGGAAGCTTCGGATTCCTGCATTCATATGCTTTGTAATTTTTCAATTCTCTGTCCGATTCCCATACGGTAAGAACCGCACGGTTTGTGTATTTATATCCGGTGCAAAGCGGGTCCTTCCGATATTCCTTCAATACTTCCGGATTATAGGCAATCCATGTGTCATCAGCTTTATCACCCAAATTCATCAAAAAAGAATGATGCCCTCTCTCCCCGCTGAATTTCATCATCAGAGTTCCGTATGCCATGCCTGCTTTTACAATTTTTACATAATTGGCCGTCCCGGACATAATCACCGAAGACAGCTCCTGGTCATATTTTTGCATATATTTGCGGGCAATCATGGAACCGAAAGAATGACCGAACAGATGAAGCGGCATCCCCGGGTACTGTTCTTTCAGGTACGCTGTCAGCACTCTCTGGTCTTCAATCAAAAGTGCCAAACCATCCATATACCCCAGCGTATACTTCTCGTTTAAGGATGCCCCGTGTCCTCTCGTATCGGAAATCAACACCGCATATCCGTTCCGCTGTAAAAACTTACAAAAGTTATAATACCGTTCCTTGTGTTCCTTAGCTCCGTGAATCATTTGAATCACACCCTTCGGATTTTCACAAGGAAATAAGGCACACGCCAAAAGAAGTCCGTCTGTGGCAGATACACTGAACTCCCGTCTTTGCTTTTCCTTTCGTTCTATCTTGCTATATTCTTCGTACCCTTCCGTCCCGTACATCTTATTTCTTATTCCTTCCCCTAAATTTATTCGTACTCATAATTCCGTTTAGCATACAAATTTCAATCAAGTTAGGCATTCTACCGTTCCGCTTGTCCGTACTTCTTTGCCAACGCCACCAAAAGCTCCGTTGTCTTTTCCATTGCATCCACACTGACATACTCAAAACTGCTGTGATAGTTGTCTCCTCCGGTGCAAAGATTCGGACACGGCAGGCCCTCATAGGTCAGTCGGGCTCCGTCGGTACCGCCGCGAATCGGCATTACCTTCGGCTCGATGCCAAGCTCCTTCATCGCCTCGCAGGCAGAGGTTACCAAATGCATATGGTCGGCAAGCTTCTCCTTCATGTTGTAATAAGAGTCTTCCAGTTCAACTACCACCGTACCTTCGCCGTACTTCTCATTTAAGAACCGCACTGCATTCAAAAACAGCACTTTTTTCTCCTCAAACAAGGCTCTGTCATGGTCACGGATAATATACTCCGCTTCTGCTTCCTCCACAACACCGCTTAAACGGTCCAGATGGAAAAAGCCTTCGTAGCCTTCCGTGTACATAGGATTCTGTTGTACCGGAAGGAGACTCTGTAACTCCTGGGCAATCAAAAGCGCATTCTTCATCTTTCCCTTTGCGGAACCCGGATGTACATTTCTGCCGTAAATATGCACCGTGGCTCCGGCTGCATTGAAATTCTCATATTCAAGCTCTCCTAAAGCTCCTCCGTCTACCGTATAGGCATACTTTGCCCCAAACTTCGGAATATCGAAGAAGTCCGTCCCGCAACCGATTTCCTCATCCGGCGTAAACCCGATACAAATCTTGCCATGGGCAACCTCCGGGTGCGCAAGCAAATACTCCGCCATAGCCATAATCTCCGCTACGCCGGCCTTATCGTCCGCGCCCAGCAGGGTCGTACCGTCGGTTACAATCAAATCCTGTCCCACAAGCTCCAAAAGCTCCGGGAAGTCCTCGGTGGTCAGCCAAATATCCTTTTCTTCGTTCAATAACACATTTTTACCGTCATAGTTTACCACTCTGCGAGGCTTTACATTTTCTCCCGTCACCGCCGGCGAGGTATCCATATGGGCAATAAACCCCAGCGCCGGAGCATTCTCACAGCCCGCACTTGCCGGAATACTCGCATACACATAACAATGCTCCGTATCATAGGTCACATCCGTAATCCCCAGCGCCTTCAACTCCTCTACCAGCACCTTCGCCAGGTTATGCTGCTTTGGGGTACTCGGGGAAGTCCCGGTTCGATCATCGGATTTCGTATCAATCTGTACATATCGTAAAAATAAGTCTACTACACTGCTCATAGTTCTGTCCTCTCTTCTCATTTATCTTTTTATTCCTTTAACCCATTTTTCCTATCGCCTTCAGCAACCAGCGAAAAAAGAAAAAGAATATACAACCTACCACAATCGTAATCGGGAAAAAGACAATCATCAAAACGATATCCAAACGCTCTAATCTCTTCTCTTTTTTC
>JAFTPY010000094.1 GCA_017463035.1 Lachnospiraceae bacterium | reverse complement strand
GGCATATCTCGGGAAGGTACGTACCAATGCAAAATATATGGAATTTAAGGATGATTTGGAACAGACCCTCCGGAAGACGAAGTTCGGTACAAAGCTGGTGTACGGATTAAAGCGTTCCAAGGATTCCATCAAGCACTTTATTGTGCCTGGAATGTTTTTTGAGGACATGGGGATTACCTATGTGGGGCCTATTGACGGACACAATGTTGAACTGATGACCCGTGCGTTTAAGACAGCTTTTCAGGCAAATAAGCCGGTGCTGGTGCATGTGGTGACGGAAAAGGGAAAGGGCTATGAGTTTGCAAAAGCCGACCCGAGTTCCTTCCATGGAGTGGATCCTTTTGATATTAAGACCGGGAAGGTGTTAAGGAAAGCCTCCGGGAAGAGCTATACTTCCGTGTTTTCCGATGCTATCTGCGAACTGGCAAAGGAGAATCCGAAGGTGGCGGCCATTACGGCGGCAATGCCCCAGGGAACGGGACTGGATGCGTTTGCAAAGCAGTATCCGGAGAGGTTCTTTGATGTGGGAATTGCAGAAGAGCATGCGGTGACCTTCGCAGCGGGGCTGGCGGCAGGGGGATATAGTCCGGTGGTGGCGGTATATTCCACGTTCCTGCAACGTGCCTATGACCAGATTGTGCATGATGTATGTGTCGGAGGTCTTCCGGTGGTATTTGCCGTGGACCGTGCCGGTATTGTGGGGAACGACGGTGAGACCCATCAGGGGATTTTAGATATCTCTTATTTGTCCCATATTCCGGGGATGACGGTAATGGCTCCGAGGGATGGGGCAGAGTTAAAGGAGATGCTTCGGTTTGCGGTGGAATTAAAGCAGCCGGTAGCCCTTCGTTATCCGAGAGGACAGGCTTGTGATATGACGGAAGAAACACGAACACCTCTTGTTCACGGAAAAGCGGAGGTACTTTATAAAGAGAATGAAATTGCGCTTTTGGCGGTGGGCAGTATGGTAGAGACTGCGGTGAAGGTAAGAGCGTTGTTACAGGCAGGATCCTACCGGGCAACGGTGGTAAATATGCGCTTTATCTCTCCGCTGGATATGTCTCTTCTGGATGAGATGGCGGCAAATCATCGTGTGGTTGTGACGTTAGAAGAAAACGTGCAGTCCGGGGGCTTCGGCGAAAAGGTGGCAGCCTATTACGCGGAGCGGGGCTGGCATGTACGCTTAAAGAATATCGCACTTCCGAATCAGTATATCGAACACGGAGATGCGACAGTATTGCGGGAAAAATACGGATTATCGGCAGAAAAAATTGCCGAAGAGGTCAGAGCTTTTTATCGGGGCAATTGACGGAGGAGTAAGGATGGCAGAGAAGAAAAAGGAACGGCTGGATGTGCTTTTGGTAAAGCGGAATCTGGCAGAATCCAGAGAAAAGGCGAAGGCCTATATTATGGCAGGAAATGTGTTTGTGGACGGCGTAAGAGAGGATAAGGCCGGGACAAATGTGCCGGAAAGTGCGGAAATCGAGCTTCGGGGCATGGCAATGAAGTACGTGAGCCGTGGGGGCTTTAAGTTAGAAAAGGCAATCGATGAGTTCGGCGTTGCCTTAGACGGAGCGGTATGTATGGACGTAGGATCTTCTACGGGCGGTTTCACGGACTGTATGCTGCAGAACGGTGCCGTAAAGGTGTTTGCGGTAGATGTAGGGACCAATCAGCTGGCATGGAAGCTGCGTACCGATGAGCGTGTGGTATCCATGGAGCAGACCAACATCCGTTATGTGACCCCGGAGGACATCGGGGAACAGGTGGATTTTGTATCCATTGACGTGGCGTTTATTTCTCTTACAAAGGTATTGGCTCCGGTATACGATTTGATGAAGGTCGGGGCCCGGATTGTTTGCCTCATTAAGCCCCAGTTTGAAGCCGGTCGCGAGAAGGTAGGCAAAAAGGGCGTTGTAAGGGAACGGGAGACCCACTTGGAGGTCATTGAGCAGGTGATCCGTTATGCGGATTCCTTGGGATTTTTGATGTTGGGACTTTCTTTTTCACCGATTCGGGGACCGGAAGGAAATATCGAATATTTGTTGTACATGGAAAAGACGAAGGAATTGCGTGGTGACAGGACAGAACTGCCGGAGGGCGAGACGTCGGATGGTACGGAGTTTGCGGAGCCGGACGAAGATTACGAGGAAATCGATGCAGCCTTTTCCGTAATGCCGTTGTCTCCTGAGGCGGACGAGCTGGTACGTCAGGCAGACCGTATAACAAAGGAAGCTCACGCGGTGCTGGATAAATAAAACAGAGTATGGTATGTTTAAAATGCAAACTGGGGGCAAATACGGGGATTTTGATTGACTTTCCCCTTGTTTTGTTGTAGACTATAACTACTTTATTTTTGTCGGACGGGAGGGATAACGCACATGAAAAAAGTATGTGTCATTGCCAACGCGGTCAAAGAAACGGCGGCGGAGCGGGCAGAACAGGTACGTGTTTTCTTTCATGAAAGAGGAATCGACTGCGTAGTCCTTTTGGACGATTTTTCGGACAAGACATCCTATGAACCGGTTTTGCGGGACGATATGGAATGTGCCGTGGTATTGGGCGGAGACGGAACCTTGATTCATGTGGCACGTAAGCTTGCGGAAAAAAGGATTCCGGTATTCGGAATCAATATGGGAAACTTAGGATTCCTGACCCATGCGGATTCCGGAAAGGCAAGAGCATCCTTGGAGGCTTTGGTTGCGGGAGAGTATTGCATCGAAGAGCGTATGATGTTAGAGGCATCCGTAGACGGCACGGCGTTCGGTACAGCGTTAAACGACGTGGTACTGACCCGGAACGGTTTTTCACGAATTATCAGCGTAGGGATTTTTGTAAACGGCAAGCCGGTTTGTAATTACCGGGGCGACGGTGTTATTGTGGCAACCCCGACGGGTTCCACCGGTTACAATTTGTCTGCGGGAGGCCCTGTGGTGGCTCCGAAGACAGAGCTTTTCATGATTACGCCGATTTGTCCCCATTCCTTAAGTGCCAGAAGTATTTTGCTTTCGGCGGAGGATGAGCTTCACATCGTTATCAGGGAGGAGAAAAAAACTCAGGACGAGGAAGCGATTCTTACCTTGGACGGACAGCGGGCCAAGGACCTGGCGGCAGAGGATAGGATTGTGATTAAGAAGTCCGAGAAAAAAGCATATTTTATTCAGCTAAACGAGAACAGTTTTTTCGATGCTTTACATAGAAAACTGGGAAATTACGAGATTTTATAGACGGAGAAGGAAAGAGAAGAAAGAATGAAAACAGCGAGACAGAATAAGATTATCGAGTTGGTTGAGAAGAACGAAATCGAAACCCAGGAGGAGCTTGGCGAGCTTTTAAAGAACGCGGGCTTTGCGGTGACTCAGGCGACGATTTCCAGAGACATCAGGGAGCTTAAGCTGACAAAGGTTGCCATTGATTTGGACCGCCAGAAGTACATTGTGCTTCGTTCCCATAATTCCGAGATGAACGAGAAGTATGCACGCATTTTGAGGGATTCCTTTGTTTCCATGGCAAAGGCCCAGAACATCCTGGTGGTAAAGACGGTTCCGGGGATGGCAATGGCGGCGGCTGCGGCACTGGATGCCTTGCAGGTAGACGGTATCGTAGGCTGTATTGCAGGCGACGATACGATTATGTGTGCCATCCGTACGGAGAAGGAAACGGATGCGGTGATGGAGAAATTACATCGCTTAACCGGCGATAAAAGAGTAAATGATTAATTAAAGGAGATAAAAGTTATGTCAGGTCATTCCAAATTTGCAAACATTAAGCACAAGAAGGAAAAAAATGATGCAGCAAAGGGTAAGATTTTCACCCGTATCGGTCGTGAAATCGCAGTTGCCGTAAAGGAAGGCGGTCCGGATCCGAACAACAACAGTAAGTTAAAGGACGTTATCGCAAAGGCAAAGGCAAACAACATGCCGAACGATACCATTGACCGCAGCATTAAGAAGGCTGCCGGCGACGGTGACGGTGTAAACTACGAGCAGGTTACCTACGAAGGTTACGGCCCGAGCGGTATTGCGATTATTGTAGATGCTCTTACGGATAACAAGAACCGTACCGCAGCAAACGTGCGTAGCGCATTCACCAAGGGTAACGGTAACATGGGAACCACCGGTTGCGTATCCTTCATGTTCGATAAGAAGGGTCAGATTATCGTAGCAAAGGAAGATTATTCCGGAGACGCGGACGAACTTATGATGACCGCTCTTGACGCAGGTGCCGAGGACTTTGTGGAGGAAGAGGACAGCTTTGAAATTCTTACCGATCCGGATGCATTCAGCGAGGTTCGCGAAGCAATGGAGCAGGCGGGTATCGTTATGGTTTCCGCAGAAGTAACCATGATTCCGCAGACCTGGGGCGAATTAACCAACGAAGCGGATATTAAGAGCATGAACAAGCTTCTTGATTTACTTGAGGAAGATGACGACGTGCAGGAAGTTTACCACAACTGGGATATGCCGGAGGAAGACTAATATGAAAATCAGAACCAGATTTGCACCGAGCCCGACAGGAAGAATGCATGTAGGTAATTTAAGGACCGCATTGTACGAGTACCTGGTGGCAAAGCATGCGGGCGGTGACTTTATTTTAAGAATCGAGGATACGGACCAGGGCCGTTTGGTGGAGGGTGCCGTAGATATTATTTATCGTACCATGGAGAAGACCGGTCTTCATCATGACGAAGGTCCGGACAAGGATAAGGGTTGCGGTCCGTATGTACAGAGTGAGCGTGTACAGAGCGGCCTGTACATGGAGTACGCAAAGCAGCTGGTAGAAAAGGGCGAGGCGTATTACTGCTTCTGTACCAAGGAGCGTCTGGAGTCTTTAAAGGCTTCCGTAGAAGGTTCCGAGGACAAGGAGATTACCAAGTACGACAAGCATTGTCTGCACCTGTCCAAAGAAGAAATCGAGAAGAACTTAGCAGCAGGAATGCCGTTTGTTATCCGTCAGAATACCCCGACGGAGGGCACCACATCCTTTACCGATGCCAATTACGGCACCATTACCGTTGAGAATGCGGAGCTTGATGACATGATTTTAATTAAGTCCGACGGCTTCCCGACCTATAACTTTGCAAACGTCATCGACGACCATTTGATGGGTATTACCCACGTTGTTCGCGGTAACGAGTATCTTTCTTCCACACCGAAGTATACCAGATTGTATCAGGCATTCGGTTGGGAGGAGCCGACCTACGTTCATGTTCCGCTGATTACCAACGAGGAGCATCAGAAGCTTTCCAAGAGAAGCGGACATTCTTCCTTCGAGGATTTATTGGAGCAGGGCTTTGTTACGGAAGCAATTGTTAACTTTACCGCACTTCTCGGATGGAGCCCGACCAACAATGAAGAGATTATGACCATGGAGGAGTTAATCGAGCAGTTCGATTACACCCACATCAGCAAGTCTCCGGCAGTATTTGATATGCAGAAGCTTCGTTGGATGAACGGCGAGTACTTAAAGCGTATGGATAGTGAAAAGTACTATGAGCTTGCAATGCCGTATATTAATGAGGTTGTAACGAAGCCGTATGATAAGAAGGCTATCGCTGACCTTGTAAAGACCAGAATTGAGACTTTGCTTGATATCGCAGGTCATATCGATTTCTTCGAGAAACTTCCGGAGTACGATACCGAGATGTATGTACACAAGAAGATGAAGACCACGAAGGAGTCTTCCCTGGTTGTATTAAAGGAATTGCTTCCGCGCTTACAGGAGCTTAACGACTACAGCGTTCCGGCAATCGAAGCTCTTCTTATGGGCTATGTACAGGAGAAGGAAATCAAGAACGGACAGGGCTTATGGCCGGTACGTACTGCGGTTTCCGGTAAGCAGATGACCCCGGGCGGCGCTTACGAGATTATGGCGATTCTCGGTAAGGACGAGAGCATTCGTCGTATTGAGAAGGCGATTGAGCTTTTGGAAAAGGAAGTACAGTAAAGTTTGAGTATGTTTTTGTGAAAAGTTAAGCACCCTTGCAGACGGAAGTTTGCGAGGGTGTTGTTTTATGTATAAGTCGAAGTTCTGATTGCGGTCAAGTTGCAAATGTGATACAATAGATAATTAAATTCTTTGGAGGTGGGAGTATGAAAACGATTATCACAATCCAGCATACCCAGTCGGTGCATCATACCAACGGGATGGTAGGTTCCTGGACGGATTGGGAGCTTTCGGAGCTTGGTGTGGTGCAGGCAGAGAAAATCGGAGAAAAGCTAAAGAATGAGCTTTCCGGAAGGACGTTTGTCATGTATTCTTCGGATTTGCTCCGGGCGAAGCAGACGGCAGAGCATGTGGGGAAGTATCTTGGAATCGAACCGATAGTAAAGAAGGAACTGAGAGAACGGAATCTTGGGAAGTGTTGCGGAAAGTCGGTGCAGTGGCTTCGGAAAAATTTGGAATGTCAGGAGAAAAACATTGATGACAGGCTGTTTTCCGATGCGGAGAGTAGAAGGGATGAGTGGAACCGGCTAAAGCCGTTATTTGATGAGATTATGGCAAATGACGAAGAGAATATTATTCTTGTGTCTCACGGAGATTTGCTTAGTGTGTTTAATGCCATGTTCTTGGGATTGGACGTGGAATCGATGAATACATGTGAAATGTTTGGTTTATCCGGTGGCGTATCCTATATGTTTGTGAATGATGAAGGAAAGCGGTTTGTGAAGCGCATCAGTGATATGTCGTATTTGGGATAAGATGGTATTGGCGGGGGAACGGTATGAAGCATTTAGGTACACGCATGTTGGGTTCAGAACGTATTGTTTTACGAAGAATCGAAGTTGAGGATTACAAGCAGTTGTATGAGAATTGGGCTTGTAAGGAGGAATGCAGCAAATACTTTCCATGGTCTGCGGTTACGGAAATCGAAGTTTATAAAAAGAGGGTTTTGAACTGGGTAGATAATTATAAAGATGATTTGTACTTTAACTGGCTGATTGTGCGAAAGGATACCAAGGAAGCCATTGGTATTATTAATCTTCATAACGTGGACGAACAATCCGGGTCGGCGGAAACCTCGTACATATTGGCACCGGGCCATTGGGGCAATGGCCTTATGACAGAGGCGGTAAGACGTGTTCTTCAATATGCCTTTGAAGAGCTGGAATTGAACCGGGTGTGTGCAGATGTATTCGCGGGAAATGTCGCATCGGAGAAGGTATTGGAAAAGTGCGGTTTTCAATGTGAAGGAGTCATAAAAGAGAGATACGAGAAAGATGGGATACGTATAGATGCGATTTTATACGGAATACAAAAATGGACAAAAGAAAAGATAGAAAGGGAGAAAAAATGAGCATAACATTACCAAAGTATATTACGGGGGCCTATGCCGTAGGTACGGAGCGTTTCACCGTAACAGATGACACAAGAGAAGAGGTACTGGGACCGAAGTGCGGTCCGCGTAAATTGGAAGTCCGTCTGTTTTATCCGGTTTGTAAGGAGATGACAGAAGGAAAGGAGCGAATGAAGCTGTCGGAGGAACGAGTACAGGCAATACAAAAGGCTTGTATGGTAAAGACGTTACCGGAAGAGCTTGTGAGTCCGGAATGTTATACGGGGGTGCCGCAGGCAGAAGGAAAGTTCCCGCTTGTACTGTACAGCCACGGATACGGGAGCGGAGTCACGGAAGGAAATTGTCTTCTTTGCTGTGAAATGGCCTCCAACGGATATATCGTGGCATCCGTCGGACATGCCTATGAAGCGGCAATTTGTGAGTTTGACGACGGAACGGTTGCGATGTATGACAAGGAAATTAAAATACAGACCGGTGGAATAAAGTCTTTCTTTGCCAATATGAAGCTGGTGCGGATGGATGCGGAAGCGGAAGAAGTCTATGTCTATTTTGATGAACTGCAAAAGAAGTACATGGGATTTATGTTGGGACGTTTGCCGGAGTGGGGAAAGGATAGTCTTTGTGTAATTGAAACGCTTAAGAAGTCCTACGGAGACCGGATTGATTTTTCCAAAGGAATCGGGGCTACGGGACATTCTTTCGGCGGAGCTGTGGCGTACTGGCTTTGTCAGTATTCCGACGAGGTTACTTGCGGAGCAAATATTGACGGTGGTGTGTTCGGGGATTATACAGGAATGGTGATGAAGAAGCCGTTTTTACAAATCGGAAGTAAGATGAGTCGCAATCATGAGATAAAGCCGCTGCTTGCCACCGAAGCACCGGTGCGGTATGAAATTTTTGAAGGGGTGACCCATGCGGGCTTTACGGACTTGAAGTTTATGTATGAGCCGGATTCCGTGAAGGCGAGGATGATGGTCGGTAAAATGGACGGATGTGAGATGCACCGGAAATTGGCGGACTTGCATTTGGAGTTTTTCGGGGAGTATTTAAAGAATGTCAGCGGAAAGTGATTTGAGAAAGCCGATAAATGTCGGAAGCGACATGTTGTTGCAAAGCATTCTTTGGAGGGAGGTCTACTTATGATTCTACTGATTGCCGGTGCATCCCATACGGGAAAGACTGCGTTGGCGCAAAAACTACTGGAAAAGTATCATTACCCGTACATGTCCATTGATCATATTAAAATTGGACTGATTCGCAGTGGGCAGACGACGTTGACGCCCTGCAGTGATGACGGTGCGTTGACCGATTACCTTTGGCCCATTGTACGGGAGATGATTAAGACTGCCATTGAAAATAATCAGAACATGATTGTGGAAGGCTGCTATATTCCGTATGATTGGGAGAAATGCTTTGAACCGGAATACTTGAAGGAAATCAAG
>JAFTPY010000010.1 GCA_017463035.1 Lachnospiraceae bacterium | reverse complement strand
TTTAATTTCACCTCCTTGAACTTGGTTTACATGTATTTTCAAAACGAATTTCTTCGCCTCGAAAGCTGATTTATGCCCTGTCCGGGCTGGACTCAAACCTCAGCGGACTCTTTAGAATCCGAACGGAAGCTTAAAGCCTCGTCTGCCCTTGCCTCCCATCATACCGGAAAGCTGTTTCATCATCTTCTTCTGTCCTTCTACCTGCTTTACCAGGCGGTTTACTTCGGAAATATCTACGCCTGCGCCTGCCGCAATTCTGCGCTTTCTGGAAGGATTGAGGAGTGCCGGGTTGGAACGTTCTTCCGGTGTCATGGACCGGATAATGGCAATCATTCCCTTAAACATGTCATCGTTTAACTCAACGCCCTTCAGCTGGTTGCCTACGCCCGGAAGCATGCTCATGATGGAATTAATGCCGCCCATTTTTTTCATCTGTTCGGTCTGTTCCAACAAATCGTTAAAGTCGAACTCTGCCTTCTTTAACTTCTTCTCCATCTCCTTGGCCTTATCCATATCAAACTCGGCCTGCGCCTTATCGATAAGGGTAAGAATGTCACCCATACCTAAGATACGGGAAGCCATACGGTCCGGATGGAACTGCTCCACATCCGTAAGCTTTTCGCCGGTACCCGCATACAAAATCGGACGTCCGGTCACCGCACGAATGGAAAGCGCCGCACCGCCTCTGGTATCACCGTCAAGCTTGGTAATAATTACTCCGGTAATTCCGATTTCCTTTTCAAAGGTCTCTGCCACATTGACCGCATCCTGACCGGTCATGGCATCTACGGTAAGCAATGTATTGGTTACATTCAATGCTTCCTTTATCTGCTTTAACTCCTCCATCAGCACTTCATCGATATGAAGACGTCCGGCGGTATCTACCAAAACTACGTTATTGTTATTCTTCTTTGCATGCTCTAAAGCCGCTTTTGCAATGTCTACCGGATTGTTCTTATCCCCCATGGTAAACACCGGAACGCCAACCTTCTCACCATTAATAATGAGCTGATCGATTGCTGCCGGACGATATACATCGCAGGCTACGAGAAGCGGACGCTTTCCTTTGCTCTTAAACTGACCCGCAAGCTTTGCTGCCATGGTAGTCTTACCGGCACCCTGTAAACCACACATCATAATAACGGTGATTTCGTTGCCCGGTAAAAAGGTCAGCTCCGTGGTTTCGGAACCGAGCAAACTTACCATTTCCTCATTTACAATCTTTATTACCATCTGTCCCGGAGTCAGACTGTTTAACACATCCTGGCCGATGGCCCGTTCCTCTACTGTTTTAACAAAGTTCTTTACTACACGGAAGTTTACGTCAGCCTCCAAAAGAGCCATCTTAACCTCTTTCAGAGCGGCCTTTACATCTGCTTCGGAAAGACGTCCCTTGCCTCGCAGATTCTTAAAAATCCCTTGCAGCTTTTCCGAAAGGCTGTCAAATGCCATAACTCCTCCTTATAACCAATCCAAAATCTCTTCGGTTAACCCTCTGGCTTCCTTTACGGACTCCAAATCTCCTGTATCAAAACTATGTCCCAAAAGCTCATTGATTCTTTCGACACACGCTTTTGTCTTATTAAACTTCTCTACCAGCCGGAGCTTTTCTTCATATCCGCGAAGCTGCTTACTGCAACGCTTCACCATATCATGGACACCCTGTCTTGTAATGCCCTCCGCATCCGCAATTTCGGATAAAGAAAGGTCATTTAAGATATAGTCCTCAAATATCTGCTTGTTGTGTTCTTTCAATAACTCGCCATAAAAATCATATAGCATGGCAAGCTCAAAAAGCTCATCTACTTCTTCCATAAAAAGCACCACCTGTAAAGTAATTTTCTTTACAGGTGGTAGTGTAACAGATAAAAAAGTATCTGTCAAGTATTTTTCTTGATATCTTTAAAAATTATTAATCCTTCAAATCAGGCTTCTTTACATCCGTCATAATAGAGAAAGCAATGTTGGTGGAATGGTCAGCAACACGCTCAAGATTAGATACAACATCGGTATAAATCATACCGGTCTCTGCATCACATTCCCCACGAGTCAGACGCTCAACATGCGCCTCCTGGAGCTGACGCTCAATCTCATCAATCTCTTCTTCTAATACAAGGATATCACGAAGATGCTCCTCATGCTTCTTCTCAAATGCATCCAGAGAATACTGAAGTAACGTCTTTGTCTTCTCAAACATATCACGAATTGATTCTTCCGCATACTTACTCATGCTTAAATTATCATTCATCAACTGGGTAGCCGCATCCGCCATATTCTCCGCATGGTCACCGATACGCTCAATATCGTTTACCACATGGAACAGACCGCCCAAAAGCTTTCTATCCTCTACCGGAAGGGACAACTGGTTTGCCTTTACCAAGTAATTCGTAATCTGCTCGTTTAAGAAGTTCACCGACTTTTCGGTTTCATAAATCTCTGCAATTGCCTTTTCATCCTTGGTAAACAACACATCAATACCCTTAGATAAGTTCGCAATGGCAATGTCCGCCATACGGGTCGTCTCTCCGATAATATTCGGAAGAGCTGCCGTGGTGGAGAATACACTGTTCTCGCCGATGTACTCTAAGTGCATACTGTCTGCCTTCTTGTCCTCGCCCGGAACAATCTTGTAGGTCAGCTTTACAATCGGATTCACAAGCGGGAAACAAACAAGTACCTGGAACACCTTGAATATCAGGTGGGTATTTGCTACATCTCGTGCAATCTTTGCATTGACACCGTTTATATACACATCTTCAATACCCATTGCAGTGGAAATGGAAGTAATCATATTTAAAATCTGGTCCTTTAAGAAGAACAATACAATCATAATTGCTGCTGAACCGATAATATTTACAATAAAATGGATATGCGCCGCACGCTTTGCCATCTTCTTTCCGCCGATACTTGCCATAAGTGCGGATACACAGGAACCCATATTACACCCGAGGATAATAAAGAAACAAATCTCCAGCGGAATCAGTCCCTGGGAAGCCATTAAAAGAACAATACCGACGGTTGCGGAAGAACTCTGCAATACCGCAGTTACGATAAAGCCTACAAACACCGCAAGGAACGGATTGGTCAGGGAACCCAGGACATCCTTAATTACAGCGGATTCCTTTAAGGTCGCCATACCGCCGGACATAACACTCATACCAAAGAACAGCATACCGAAGCCTAAGATAACTTCACCGATACGCTTTACCATCGGCTGCTTAAGAAACATAACCATGACTACACCGCCCATTAAGAAAAACGGTGCAACATCGCTTAAGTTGAACGCAATGAGCTGTGCCGTAATGGTAGTACCGATGTTGGCACCCAAAATAACGCCGGCTGCCTGGAACAAATCCATCAAGCTTGCATTAACAAAGCTTACTACCAAAACCGTAGTCGCACTGGAAGACTGTACCACAGCAGTAAATAAAATACCCATAAGGCATCCGAGAAAACGATTCTTGGTCACTGCCTCCAAAATCTTACGAAGTCTGGCACCTGCTGCCTTTTCCAAACCTTCGCTCATTAACTTCATACCATATAAAAAGAGTCCCAACCCTGCCGCTAACGCTATAACGACTTCAAATATCATACCGTTCATGTTTTTCTCCTCTTATGTGTATTGCATGTTTTGATTTCTTCTTAACCGAAGCGTTTTGATTTCTTAACACGCACCTTTTATTTTATACGATTCTGATTAAATTTTCAAGTATGCTTTTGCTTTTTTTAAATCATCAAGCATAGCAGTCTTTAAAGCCTCTACATCCGTAAATTTTTGTTCCGGACGAAGATAATGTATAAACTGTACTTCCACCTGTTTTCCGTATAAGTCACCTTTATAAGTAAACAGGTGCGTCTCTACGCTGACCCTCTCATCGGAATCCACCGTCGGTCGCAACCCGACATTGGTAATCCCCTCAAACCACTGTCCGTCTACCTTTGTCTTTGTTACATAAACACCAAAGGCCGGCAACAACTTTTCCGCCGGGGGCAGTAAATTCATGGTCGGAAAACCGAGCGTCCGCCCCAGCTTTTTCCCATGCATCACTTCGCCGAACACCGCATAAGGTCGTCCCAAAAGTCCGTTGGCCTCCGCCACGTTACCCTCTCTTAACAGTTCACGGATACCGGTACTGCTGATACGCACCGATTCCTCCGTTACCTTCGATACACAAACAGTTCGGTAGCCATACTTTTCTTCCAGACTTTGTAACAGCGTCACATCCCCCTCCCGGTCTTTTCCGAACCGAAAGTCTTCTCCTGCCACAATGACCTTTGCCTGCAATTTTTCGCAAAGGATTTCGGACACAAACAGCTCCGCCGTCATTTCCCGCAGGGATTCGTCCAAAAGATACTCCGCCAGCACATCAATTCCCATGGATTCACAAAGCTTACGCTGTTCTTCCTTTGTATAAATCATCTTACAGCCATTATCTACAGCTGTAGAAAACGAAATCACACAGGATGCAAGTCCCTTTTCTTTCTCTTTCAACACTTCCGCAAGCAAGCTCCGGTGTCCCAGATGGAACCCGTCAAACTTTCCTATGGTAACCGCCGTCTGTACCGGAACATATTCAGTCTGTTTTGTTATTCTAAGCACCGGGCTCACCTCCTTCGGTTTATGGTAAAAACATTTTTTCCGGCTGCAGCTGCTTTCTTGTCTTACGATACAGATACAAGCCGATTAATTTTCCTTCCGTGTCATATACCCGGAATCCGTCACCGTCCGCAGGAGCTATCTTCTCGGATAGCATGGAAAGCTCCAACTGGTTTCCGTTATATAAATACTTTTCAAACTCCGGAACCACATGTACAGCCGGATACTTCATCAAGAACGAATCAATCGGAAGAAGTATCTCCGAAAGCCTTCCCTCATCCCTCGCCTTTTCCACTTCGTCCAGTGTCAGTGCGTTTTCGATGGAAAACGCACCTGCCTGAGTCCGCACCAAAGACTGCATACAGGCACCGCAACCGAGATACTCTCCCATATCCCGCAATAAACTGCGGATATAAGTCCCCTTGGAACAACGTACCCGTAAAGAAACCGTTTTTATAAATCCGTTTTCCTTCGTTTCGAAGAAAAGCGGCGTATTTTCAAAAATCTCTACCTCTCGAGGCTTCCGTTCGATTTCCTTTCCTTCTCTGGCCAACTCATACAAGCGCTTGCCGTCCACCTTTAATGCCGAATACATCGGCGGTACTTGTCCGTAGACACCGGTAAACTTTTCTGCCGCCGCCCGTACCTGTGCTTCGGTAACCCGCGCCTCCTGCTCCTTAAGAACGTTTCCCGTCAGGTCTTCGGTATCCGTTGTCACGCCGAGAAGCATCACTGCTTCATATGCCTTTTCTTTATCCAAAAGCAGTTCACAAAGCTTTGTCGCCTTTCCGACACATACCGGAAGCACTCCGGTAGCCTGCGGATCCAGTGTCCCCGTATGGCCCATACGCCGTTCTCTTAAGATTCCCCGAAGCTTTGCCACAACGTCAAAGGAAGTATACCCCGCTTCTTTATAGATATTAATAATTCCGTCCATGCACCGCTCCTATTCCGAGTATGCCTTAAGCTGATGCTCGATTTGTCCGGAAAGATTGTTCACCACATCATGCACCGAACCGTTCATCGTGCAGCCGGCCGCCATTTTATGACCGCCTCCGCCGAACAGACAGCAGATTTTGCTGACATCTACCTTTCCGTTGGAACGCATGCTGACCTTGTGCAGCTGTGCACCTTCTTCTCGTACAAGAATTGCCACTTCCACACCGGCCGTTACACGAAGCTGGTCGATAATACCGTCCAAATCCGCCGGAACCGCACCGTACAGTTGCATCATCTTTTGGGAAACAAAGGAAAAAATAATCTTACCGTCCAGTAACAAAATACTTTCTAAAAGACAACGTCCCAAAATCTGATTCTGCATATAAGTCTTCCGGTAAAACGAATCATCAATCACCTGAGATGCGGATACACCCTTTTCTAAAAGACTTCCTGCAGTATCCATGGTTTTACGGGACGTATTGGAGTGCTTAAATACGCCGGTATCATGTACAATACCGAGGTACAGACACTCTGCAGTCTCCTTGCTGATACTGTTCTCTTCAAAGAATCCGCACAGCACCTCGCAGGTGGAGCTGGCTTCCCCCTCTACGTGATTCTGCTCCGCAAACATGGTATTACTGATGTGATGATCGATGCTTACCGTATGCTTTGCGGAACAAAACAGCTCCTCCGTAAACCCGAGACGGTCTCTGCTGCCGCAATCCAGGGCAATAAATAAATCATAGGACATATCCTGCTTTGCCGCAGAGATTGCCGCATCCGTATTCTTTAAGAAGGAAAAAGCAGCCGGAACGGATTCCAGGTAAACATCAATCTGCTTTCCCTGTGTATTTTCCGATAAATAATTGTATAATCCGAGACAGGATCCTACACAATCCCCGTCCGGTCGTACATGGCCGGCAATGGCAATGGTAGTTGCCTCATTCACTAATTTCATTAGTTCCAACATATCCCCTCCTTTATGGAAGACGACGCCCGTCCCCATCCCCTGGAAACGAGCGTATCTCATCTTTTCTACTCAATTTCTTACTCTTCTTCCGTCTCTTCCTCATCGGAACGGTCCGGAAGCTGTGCCGTTACATCGTCAATTAATTTCGACATGGACACACCGTACGCAATGGAGCGGTCTCCCACAAAGGTCAGCTCCGGCGTATTGCGAAGATTCAAAGACTTCGCCAATTTCGAACGAAGGTGGGAAGCTGCACTCTTTAAGCCCTTTAAGGTATTTGTAATTGCTTCTTCATCGCCCAGTACACTGATATAAATCTTTGCCGTCTTTAAATCAGGCGCAACCTCCGCCGCAACCACCGACGTAAGCGGATGAATGCGCGGGTCCTTGCACTCCTCACGGATTAAGGTGCTGAGTTCTCTCTGGACCTCAGCATTAATCCGCGTATTTTTTACACTGTTTTTTCTCATTATCTCGGTACCTCTTCCATTACATAAAGCTCAATCTGGTCAAACTCCTGCAAATCATTGAACTTTTCACATACAAGACCGCACTCGTAGCCGGTAGCTACTTCCTTTACGTCGTCCTTGAAACGCTTTAAGGATGCCAACTCGCCCTCGAAAATCTGCTCACCCTCACGGGAAATACGAGCCTTACAGCCACGAACAATCTTACCGTCTAATACATAAGAACCTGCAATCGTACCAAGGCCGGATGCCTTAAATACCTGACGTACCTCCGCATGACCGATTACCTTTTCTACAAATACCGGATCAAGCATACCCTTCATTGCCGCCTCTACATCCTCGATTGCGTTGTAGATGACACGATACAATCTGATATCAACCTTTTCGCGGTCTGCCATATCCTTCGCCTGATTATCCGGACGAATGTTAAATCCGATGATAATCGCATTGGATGCGCTTGCCAGGGTAACGTCGGACTCATTTACCGCACCTACACCGCTGTGGATAATACGAATTGCAACCTCTTCGTTACTGAGCTTAAGAAGACTCTGCTTCACTGCCTCCACGGAACCCTGTACGTCCGCCTTAACAATAAGGTTCAATTCCTTTACATTACCTGCCTGAATCTGGGAGAACAAGCCGTCAAGAGAAAGCTTTGCCTTGGTGTCCGCAATGAGACGCTCCTTGCCCTGTGCAATAAATGCTTCCGCAATATTTCTTGCTTCCTTCTCGTTTTCGCATGCCATAACGATTTCACCGGCATTCGGAACTTCGTTGAGACCTAAAATCTCTACCGGAGTGGACGGGGTTGCTTCCTTTACTCTGCGTCCCTTATCATCCATCATGGCACGTACCTTACCGTAGGCAGAACCGATTGCAACAATATCACCCACGTGAAGAGTACCCTTCTGTACAAGGATAGTTGCAACCGGGCCTTTCCCCTTATCAAGCTGTGCCTCGATTACGATACCTCTTGCCTTACGATTCGGATTTGCCTTTAATTCGCACATTTCCGCAGTCAAAAGTACCATTTCGAGAAGCTGGGTAATACCCTCCTTGGTATGTGCGGATACCGGTACGAAAATGGTGTCGCCGCCCCAGTCTTCCGCTACTAACTCGTGCTCGGTGAGCTCCTGCTTTACACGCTCCACGTTTGCACTCGGCTTATCAATCTTATTTACTGCAACAATAATCTGAATTCCTGCAGCCTTTGCATGGTTAATTGCCTCTACGGTCTGCGGCATTACACCGTCGTCCGCAGCAACAACAAGAATAGCGATATCCGTAGACTTCGCACCACGCATACGCATGGACGTAAACGCCTCATGTCCCGGTGTATCAAGGAACGTAATCTGCTCGCCGTTTACTTCAACGGTATACGC
>JAFTPY010000093.1 GCA_017463035.1 Lachnospiraceae bacterium | reverse complement strand
GCTTCCTCAATGGCCTTGCTGACCACACTGCTCTTAATATACCGTCCGTTAATGAAGTAATTCTCATAATTTCGATTTCCGCGAGACACCACCGGCTTTCCGATAAAGCCCGCCACAGAAATCCCCGCACTTTCTTCGATATGGTTCACTTCCAGAAGATTAGCGGTAATTTCCCGTCCGTAAATCTGGTAAATCACCTCTTTTAAGTTACCGTTTCCCGAGGTCTGCAGCACGATTTTCCCGTTATTGATAAACTTATAGGCAATCTCCGGTCTGGAAAGTGCCATCCGCTGCATCAGCTCCGAACAAAGTCCTGCCTCCGACATGGCGGATTTTAAAAACTTCCGTCGCGCCGGTACGTTATAGAACAGATTTCGGATGAGGAACGTGGTTCCGTCCGGACAGCCTGCTTCTTCCAGTGCCTGCTCCACGCCGCCGTCAATCAAATATCTGGTCCCCACAAAGGAATCCTTTGTCTTTGTAATCAGCTCCACCTGGGCCACTGCGGAAATACTGGAAAGAGCCTCTCCGCGAAAGCCCAGACTCCCGGCCGTCAGCAAATCCTCCACCGTGCGGATTTTACTGGTAGAATGACGCAAAAAGGCGGTTTTCACATCATCCGCCGCAATGCCCGAACCGTTGTCCGTAATACGAATGAGCCCGCTTCCGCCTTCCTTTAACTCCACCGTAATCATATTCGCACCGGCATCAATGGCATTTTCCGTCAGCTCCTTCACCACAGAAGCCGGACGCTCCACCACTTCACCTGCCGCAATCTTATCAATGGTATTTTTATCCAGTAAAGCAATCTTTCCCATGTACTGCTCCTTCCCAAACATCCTCAATCAAATACAGAATTCGTGCTGTCGGTCATATACGCTCTTTTCCGCCGCATATTCCATCGCACAAGCAAATCAATCCTTCCAAACAAAATGATAATTAATTGCTTCCCCTCCATCTACCAAAATACTCTGTCCGGTACAGAATTTGTTTGTTACAGTCAGAAAATACGCCCATTCCGCCATTTCCTCCGGCGTTGCCCAACGTTTAAGCGGTGTTTCCTCCATAATCTGCCCCCACAACTCCGGATCGTTTATGACGCAGTCGTTCAGAGGTGTCAACACGCCCCCCGGGTCCAAGCTGTTACAGGTCGCTCCATACTTTGCAATCCGCATGGCCACATTCTTGGTATAGGCAAGCACGCCGCCTTTGCTGGCACAATATTCCGGGAATTCCGCCCCCGTGTGGGCACTGGCAGACCCGATATTTAAAACCGCTTTGATATTCGGCTGAATCCCGTAACGCTCGGTAATACCGATAAGAGCCTTTAAATTAATGTCAATATCCGCTTCATTCTGGGTTCCCGCATTATTCACCAAAATCTCAATATCATCCACCATCGGAAGCTTTTCCGTATCCCGTACATCACAAGTATAGTGGGTATACGCTTCGTGTATGATACTTTGCTCCTGTCGGTCGATTCCTATTACGGTATGTCCTTCCTTCAGAAAGAGTTCCGCAATTGCCTTACCGATTCCCTGAGATGTCCCCGTAATTAAAACTTTCATGATTGCTTCTCCCTTTCTATAAATTCGAAATATTCTTTTCCGATTGACTCAGCCTTCCACTTCTTTGTAATCCGATACCCAATCGGTGAAAATAAAATTTCCATAAGCAATTCCGCGATTGCTCCCGTCAAGGCACAGGTGGCACATTGCAGCACCGTCCAGCAAAATCCGTCCCAGAAAATCGGAGCAAATCCTACGAACACGATAATAGAAAACATAAAATTATCGAGAAACTGCCCGATAAAGGTGGAAATATACGTCCGCGCAACATAAGCCAGCCGTCCGTCCGGATTTTTCCGAAAGCCCTTTCCAATCATGTGATTTAACGCATTGTTTACCACCGCTGACGCTAAAAAAGCAATGGTACTTCCCAGTAAAATAAACCAGGTTCCACCGAAAATCCCGTCAAATGCACTGAAATCTCCCGCATTGGACGGAATGGCGCTTGCCACAAAAAAGATAAGACAGGTCAATATGTTTATCCCTACCGCAAGAATTGAAACTTGATTGGATGCCTTCGGTCCGAAATGCTTTGTAATCATATCCATACACATAAAGGAAAGCCAGGAAATCAAAATACCGCCGTCCAGAGCAATCCAGTCAAGCTGCAACAGTGTCTTATTCGCCAACAGATTCATGCAAACCACACTGACCACAAACAGTGTTACCACCGTTGCCGGGATGGAACGGAGAAGAATCTTAAACTCCGTCAAGGCTTTTTTGGCATTATATTTTATTTTTCCGCCGGTATTCAACATTCTACCCATGCTGTCTCCTTTCTGCGGCTTCTGTTTCATCATCATATTTCTCCGCTTTCCTCCGCATGTTTAGTACCAGTCCCCGCCGATTTCCGTACGGTAATATCCATTTCCGTCTTTCGTTCCCATTACGGTTCCGCCACCGAACGGAAACAAATCAAAATAGGTACACTCACATTCATAGTCAATCGGCTTAATGCTGCGAATCACATTTTCCAATTCTTCCGCAGCTTTGGCATAATTCTCTCCGGCACTGCCTCCGATTGCGGGTCCTGACGGACCGAAATACACTTCTAAATAAATCACTTCTCCGGCTTCATCTTCCGCCGCCACTATATAGGATAACAATGCCTCGTGGTCATTTGTCACATTCTCGTCTCCGAACATGGTGACGACCTGCCCCACAAACAGCCCGTTATAACTACTGTCTAAAAAAACATCTTCATACACACTTCTAATCTTACAGCGAGACAAGTCAGGATCCTGCAGGTACAATGCCTCATCCACCTCGTAAAACTTATAGGTAGCCCCGTGATAAACCTCTTGTTGTCCCTCTATCTCCGTTTTTGATGTAATCTGTGGAGTAACATGCTCAACATGTTCTTCCGATTGCTCTGTCAACACCTCAGACGTTACCGAAGCTGTCGGTGCCATAGTCGGAAGCGGACCAAAGTCAACTTTGTTACACCCTGAAAAACTCAGGAGCAAACTTCCGAATCCTATTGCAACATACTTCTTTACTTTCATGTAAAAACCTCTTTTATACTTTCTTTTTACGATGTATTAAAATCACGGAATCACCGCAAACGTTTCTTCCAATACCACACTTTGCTTCTCATCATCCAAATTTATAATCTGCACCGTTAATTCCAGGCTGTCCAGGTTCGGATAATTTTCAATCCCGAAACCTTTTTCGTCCCATGATAACTCTATATACCCGGCTTTTCCGGGAGATACACTATAGTAATTATAATAAGCGGTGTATTCTTCTCCGTTAAATTCGGCATTATTTATTACAAATTGTACTTCTTGGTCTGTCTTGTTCTCTACATAGGCTTCAATAATATAGTCCGTATATTCACTCTCTAAAAACATTTCCCTTTTCTGCAAAAATCCGGTAATAACCATCCTATACTCATCCGTATCAAAAACAAAAATATCCGTATCCTGTGGCTCCCGTTCCTGTTTTTGTGCCGCTTCTAGTCCTAACGGATACACACAAAAGGTATCTCTCACCCAATCCGTCCATTGCCAGATCCCGGCATCGTAAAACAATCTAGCTTCCAATGCAATCTCTGTAACAGTAGTGATGCCACATTCTTCTAAATCAGAACCGTAAAAATACAACTGTTCATACGCACACATTCCCGGCGACAACGAACTATCATTGTTCGCACCGTAATAAAACGGACTACACATATATCCGTTTACAGACACATCATAAAAATGATGCCTCAGATATTCATCCGTGTTATTTTCCCAATAAAATGTTACCTCATAGCCTCCATAGATATCATAAATAAAATCCGTCAAAATTAGCTTTACGCCCTTTTCGTCCACCAGAACAATGTCATCTTCCTCAACCACATGCTCATACGGAATCGCCTTATCCCGTCCGTACGGACAGAAAAAAATATTTCCGTAATCCGTATATGCAAAATATAGTTCCGCGACTGCTGAAACCTCATAACTAAAGCAAATATAACTAAAATCCTCTGCCTTGGTTATCCCAAGCTGTTCCACATAATAGTCAGGAATCCAAAACTCCACGGTTTCTTTCTTCCCCGGAGCAAGCATTCTCTGCGACCAATCTGTTGTCCACACGCCCAACGGATGTCTCAATCCATTTATATTGACCGCATAAATATCAAGATAAACCGCAAAGTCCTGTCGATTCTCGAATACAGTTTCAAGTACATACACGCCTTCCTGAGATTCAGCAAAAGAAATCACTTCAAAATAATATTCGTCACACTCCACAACTTTACACGCATCATAGGCATCGTTCATCCAGTACTTCGAGATCAACTCTTTTCTTGTGGGCACCGGTGTGGCAGTCGGCTTCGGAGTAGCAGTCGGAATCCCCAGCATGCCCGAAATACCGTCAAGCAAGACAGAGATATCTTTTTCCTCCGGTGTTTTCGAAATTTCCGAAGCAATCGAAGGTGTCGCCTTGTCTTCCTTTTGCTTCGCATTTGCTTCAGTGCATGCCGCAAAACATAACAAAAGCAATATCAGAGCTGCGATTCCATAGACTCTGCCGTTCCTCATCCTACCACTCCTTCCGTTTATCATACGTAATTATCTACTTCTTCGCCTGCTCCTGCAGCTTATACAACAAATTCAGCGCATCAATCGGCGTCATCATCGCCAAATTCAGCTCTCTTAGCGTCTTTGTAATGCCTGCATCCTCGGATTCCTCCGTGCCGAACATGGTCATTTGACCGTTTAAGGAATCCTTATCCGCCTTTGTCTTACCCAAAGCCTTATTCCCGGAACCTACCTTTCCGCCCTGTTTTACCTCGATAGAAGCCGCATTCTTCGTAATATCCCGTTCTGCCAGTTCGTCTGCAATTTCTCTTGCACGGGCCAGTACCGCTCCCGGTACTCCCGCCAACTTTGCCACCTGGATACCGTAGCTCTTGTCCGCACCGCCTTTAATAATTTTGCGCAGGAAAATAATATCCTCGCCTTGCTCCTTTACTGCGATACAGTAATTGTTTACACTGTCCAGACGTCCTTCCAGCTCCGTCAGCTCATGGTAATGGGTGGCAAACAATGTCTTTGCCCCCAGTTTTTTCGCATCTGCAATGTGCTCCACTACCGCCCAGGCAATACTAAGACCATCATATGTACTGGTACCACGGCCGATTTCATCTAAAATCAGCAGACTGTTTCTCGTTGCATTTCTTAAAATATTGGCAACCTCTGTCATTTCCACCATAAAGGTACTCTGACCGGAAGCTAGGTCATCGGAAGCTCCGACCCTTGTAAAAATACGGTCCACAATGCCGATTTGGGCACTTTCCGCCGGAACAAAGCT
>JAFTPY010000092.1 GCA_017463035.1 Lachnospiraceae bacterium | reverse complement strand
GAGTCGGTGGAAATAATATCGCGGTTCATTAATTGAACCGTATCTTCGCTGTTAAACAGAGGAGGAACGTCGCTTCCCGCAGAAAGCTGTTCGTCCGTGACGTTGTAAACGGTAAAGTTATCAAAACCGAAATCCAAAAGAGCTGCGGTCTCATCGTAAAGAGCAGTATCGTCCGGAGCCTTCATAATGACAGAAATCAAGGTCATATTACCTCTCTTTGCCACGGTGACCAGATTGGCACCGGCTAAGTCGGTATGCCCGGTTTTTCCGGCAATCACTCCGTCAAAGGGATAGCTTTTCCGAATCATTAGATGGGTGTTTAAAATCCAACGGGAATCTTTGCAGAGATTGGTCGGTTTTATTTCATAGTTTTTGGAACCGGAAATTTTTAGGAAGGTGGAGTTCTTTACCAAAGGCCGGGTGATTTTTGCCAAATCGGCGGCACAGGTGTAATGAGCTTCCTCGTCCAGACCGTGGGGATTCATAAAATGAGTATTTACGCATCCCAACTCTTTGGCACGGGCATTCATCATGTCCGCAAAGCCCTGCTTCGAGCCGCCCACATGCTCCGCAATGGCGTAGGCCATGTCATTGGCGGAGGGAAGCATAAGGGCGTAGAGAGAAGCTTCCATGGAAAGCTCTTCTCCCACATCTACCCAGATACGGCTGGAATCGGTGTCGATATCGTACACGGCATCGTGAGAAACGGTAACGGTTTCTCCCAATGCTGCGTTTTCTAACGCAAGGAGCGCAGTCATCAGTTTCGTAGTGCTGGCCGGATAAAGGCGTTCGGTTGCATTCTTTTCGTATAAAACCGTACCGGTTTCCGCTTCGATTAAAATTGCGCCCTCGGCGGAAATCCGAGGTCCTGCAGGCCAGTGATAGGAGCCGTCGGCGGTAGCGGTATCGGTGATGTCCGCCAGAGCCGTTGCAGGCGCAAACAAACCGGTCAAAAGACCGAAGCAAAGCAACATTCCGAAGAGCGGAATGAGATGCGTCCGGCGTATGAGTTTTCTATTATGAAATGTCATATAAATTCCTCCCGAAAAAATGAGCGTGATTTGCATCAAACAGCATATCACGCTCTTATTATAGTGTAAAAATCTTCTCTTGTCGAGAGGGAAAAGAAATGCTTAATAAGTTAAGATTTCGTAACCGGTTTCCGTAACAAGGACGGTGATTTCCCATTGTGCGGAGAGGGAGCCGTCCTCGGTGCAAACCGTCCAATCGTCCTCTTCATCAATGAAAATATCCGGTTTTCCCATATTTACCATAGGCTCAATGGTAAATACCATGCCGGGAACCAAAAGCATTTCGGTGCCTTTTTCGGAAACATAGCTGACCCACGGCTCCTCGTGAAACTCCAGCCCGATACCGTGACCGCCGATTTCCCGTACGACGGAATAGCCGTTTTGGCGGATAAAGTCGTGAACGGCTGCGCCCATATCACCCAGGCGTTTCCAAGGCTTTACCTCCTGAAGTCCTACCTGCAGGCTTTGCTCCGTGATGTCTACCAGACGGCGGGCTTCTTCGCTTACATTCCCGATAAGGAACATACGGGAAGAATCGGAAAAGTATCCGTTGTAAATCGTAGAAACGTCCACGTTTACGATATCGCCGTCCTCCAGAAAGGTCTTATCGTCCGGAATGCCGTGGCAAACCACCGAATTAATCGAAACGCAACAGCTACGCGGGAAACCTTCATAGCCCAGAGGTGCCGGGATACCGCCCAGCTCCGTGGTTTTTTGATATACCATATCGTCGATTTCCGCGGTAGACATCCCCATGCGGATATGCTCCGCTACATAATCCAGAACTGCGATGTTAATACGGCTGCTGGCACGGATGCCTTCGATTTGTGCTTCGTTCTTGATGATGTCTCTGGTCGGAATCGGATAAGGCTCCTTTTCGTATTTTTTTAGCTTGTCGTCAAAAGCAGCATGGCAGACCTTGTATTTTTTGCCGCTGCCGCACCAGCAAGGTGCATTACGTTCTATCTTTTCCATGAAAAGACTCCTTTGTTATTTTCCCTGACCGTAGTACGCGTTTGCACCGTGCTTTCTTAAGTAGTGCTTGTCCAAAAGCTCCTGCTGCATCTGCGGGAGAGTACCGTTAGACAGGGCGAGGTTGTGCCATGCCATAAAGGAAATCTCCTCCAATACAACTGCATTATGTACCGCATTGTGCGGGTCGGTGCCCCAGGTGAACGGACCGTGGCTGTAAACTACAACGCCCGGAACGTCATCCGGATTGATATTCATCTCGTTGAAGCGCTCGATGATAACGGTACCGGTTTCCTTTTCGTAAGCACCCTTGATCTCCTCCGGAGTCATCTTACGGGTACACGGAATCTCGCCGTAGAAATAGTCCGCATGGGTGGTGCCGAAGGCCGGAATACCGCGACCGGACTGTGCAAAAGTCGTTGCCCAACGGGAGTGGGTATGTACAACGCCGCCGATGTTTGGGAATGCTTTGTAAAGCTCAATGTGAGTCGGGGTGTCGGAGGACGGGTTTAACTTACCCTCCACGCGATTGCCGTCTAAATCCACAACAACCATATCGTCAGCCGTCATCTTGTCGTATTCTACGCCGGACGGCTTAATCACTACCAGGCCCTTTTCGCGGTCGATACCGGACACATTACCCCAGGTAAAGGTAATCAGACCGTATTTCGGGAGAAGCATATTTGCTTCGTAAACTTCTTTTTTTAACTGTTCTAACATAATCAATCTCCTTTATTTATGGTTTTATTCTTTTTCCTCGTCCGAGATGTTACGGACGGAGGAACGGTAACAAATGTCAGGCTTTAGGCGAACGTGCTCCCGTAAGGTGTTGTCACGGATACAGCGAAGCAAAAGCTTGGCGGCGGTACTGCCGATTTCTGCCGAAGGGTAGATGGCGGAAGTAAAGCCGTAGGCCATATCGGCGGCCAAAGGGGAGTTATCGAAGCTTACCAGAGAAATGTCATCCGGTACAAAGATGTCGTTTCTCTTAAACAGCTCGGATACTGCTGCGGCAATCTGGTCGTTATAACACAAAAGTGCAGTGGCGTCCCCAAGGCGTTTTAGTACAAAAGGGTCCATTTCTCCGGAGAAAAGATCCGGAATGTCTTCCGTTGTGAACCAGAGAATCCGTTGGTCGTCAACCGGAATGCCGGCGTCGGTAAGGGCTAAGGACATGCCCTGAAAGCGTTTTAATCCCTGCAGGTCGTCCGCTTTAAAGATGGCGGCAAATTTTCTGTGGCCGTTTTCCAGTAAGTGGTCTGTCAAAATCTTGGCGGCGGAAACGTCATCCTGAAATACGCCCGACTGGGAAAACTCACGGTAATAACCGTTTAAGAAGACCATCGGGGTCCCGCGGGAGCGAAGCTCTTCAAACAGCGGAAGATTCGGACTCGGAAAAGACGATTTGGTACCTTCAACAATCAGACCGCATACATTGTCATCCAGAATGCGCTGAAGACAGGCGGTTTCGTCGGTATGACGGTTGTGGGTAATGCCGAGGGAAATGTTGTATCCCTGGGCGGTTAATACATCTTCGATGCCGCGGATAATTCCCGGGAAGATGTAGTCGTCCAGATAGGTGGTAATAACGCCGATGCGCTTCGGGGCGTAGCCCTCTTGAAATGCGGTTCCGCAGACATAGGTACCGCTGCCTCTCTGACGTTCCAAAAGTCCCCGCTGTACCAGCTCTTCCGTAGCATGACGGACGGTCTGACGGCTGGTATCGAATTGTTCCGCAAGGGCGTGTTCCGAAGGAAGTTTGTCTCCCGGTTTAAAGTGTCCGTTGTTAATGGAGGTTATAATCCATTGGGAAATGCGTCGATGTTTTAAGAGATTTTTGATTGGCAAAAGCTGTACACCTCCCTTTTGATAAAAAACTAACAAGTTGTAGTTAAGTTGTATAAAAGTTGTATGGTTATTATAGCATGGGTTGTATAAAAAAGCAAGTTGTCTTTTGGCTGAAAATGTGCTAAAATAAAGCAAAGTCAAGAGAAACATCCGGAGGGAATATGAGACTCAGAAATATAAAAGGCGCAAGAGAAGAAATCGCAATCAGTGAATACGTAACGCAAAATCCGCAAGAGCAGAAGGGCAAGTGGAAGGCTTATTTCGGAAATGCTGCACCGCTTCATGTGGAAATCGGTATGGGCAAAGGAAAGTTTATTACAACTTTGGCGGAGCTGAATCCGAATATAAATTACATCGGTGTGGAAAAATACGCAAGTGTATTGATTCGTGCGGTGGAAAAGAAAAAGGAAAGAGAAGATTTAACCAATCTTACGTTTTTGTCCGTGGATGCGGCAATCTTACCTGAGGTGTTTGCGGCGGGAGAAATCGACCGGATTTATTTGAATTTTTCCGATCCGTGGCCGAAGGAGCGTCATGCAAGAAGAAGACTGACTTCAAGAGAGTTTCTGGCAAGATATGAGCAGTTTTTAAAGCCGGACGGTGAGATTTGTTTTAAGACCGATAATCGCGGTTTGTTTGATTTTTCCGTAGAGGAAGCAAAGGAAGCCGGTTGGGAGCTGACCGAGGTGACCTATGATTTGCATCACAGCCCGTATGCGGAAGGGAATGTAATGACCGAGTATGAAGAGAAGTTTTCTGCTCTCGGTAATCCGATTCATCGCATGGTAGCAAGAAAGCCGAAGAGGGGGTAACGATACCGCAATCGGTGTTGGCGAAAGGTATTGTGGGGTAGAAAGACCCACGGAAAGGAGAATTTTATGGCAGAGATTTTAACATCGGAAAACTTTAAGGAAAAGGTGGTTGAAGCAAAGGGCACGGTGCTGGTGGATTTTTTTGCTACCTGGTGCGGACCGTGCAAAATGATTGCGCCGGCTGTGGAGCAGCTTGCGGAGGAATATGCGGGCAAGGCCGCGGTATATAAGGTAGATGTGGACGAGGCGCAGGATATCGGAATGGAATATAAGATTATGTCGATTCCGACGCTGGTGTTTTTTAAGGACGGACAGGAGGTTGAGCGGATTCGCGGAGCGTTATCCAAAGCTGAGCTTACAGAGGCTATGGAACGGAATCTGTAGAGGATTAAAAAGATGTAAGGCGGGACAGGAACCTCTGAGAGAGAGTCACATATGATGTGATAAGAGGTTTGGAGTATGCGGAGAAATGGCCGTGAGCTTAAGAAGGTTGCCGTATACGGAAAGAGAGCGTGTCATGTCTTACGGAAAACAGCGAAAAAATTACGGAAATACGGGAAATATGAGATGGCGCAGACAATGCCTTTGTCTGCGCCGTTCTTTTCGTGAAGTGTGCCGCACCATCTGTCGGTTAAGCGATTGCATGTGCGGGAAAGGGCATTTCTAGGAAATCCCTTTCCCGGTGCAAAATAGAGTTGTCTTTTCGGAAAACAGTGTTTAGCCGATATCGTTTTTGAAACGTTTTTTTACATAGTTGTAAATAAAGTTAATGGCAAAGCACAGAACACCGGCTCCCAGGAAACAGAGAACAGTTTCCATGGAGTTGTCATGCTCTACGTCAATCATCAGAAGCTTTACCACCGCAAACATGGCAAGGCATAGGCCGTAAATACGGAGCGGAGCCATGCGAAGCGGGAAGCCTGCCAGTACAAAAAGGATAGCCAGAACCAACAGAATGCAACTGATAACGTAGCCTTCTACACCGTCAAAGGCAGTGATTACGGCAATCATGTAAAGGGTGATACGTAACCCGAAGTAAATGCCAAGGCCCGGCTTGTCACTGTGGGCTTTATATTGTTCATACAAACCGCTGCCGCAAAGGTAAAGGGTAAGAAGAATCAGCCAGATGCAAAGGAACGGGTGATCCTCCATGGCGCCGCTATGGAGCATGACAATACCCCAAATCCAGAGTACGTTATGGACAATACGTACAAAAATGTTTGCGGTAGCATCCGTAAGCGTTGCGTCGGACAACATTTTGCGGAAGCCGGAATAAAAGGCGGCACCGTTACACAACACGAGAACCGTAAGCAAAAGTGCTGCGTGAATGATACCTTCATCGGTTGCGTTTCCGATGAGGAATCCTGCATCCACTGCAAGATAGAGCATTCCGAATAGATACAGGGTAACCTTCCAGCCGTCTGCGTATCGATGGTCCTTACCTGCACGATACAGGAAAACAAAGGAGCCTGCAAAAAAGGCAATACCGAATACGGTGATAAGGAAGAGTACAAACGGTTCATCTGCATAGCTGTAGGAGCATAAAATCGGCAGGAGATATACACAGGCCGTAAATTTATCGAAGCAGCGTCCCTTTTCTTCCTTGCAAAGATATTCGAAACGATGAGTGCAGGCATTTCGAACGGAGCGAACCGGATACTCGGAGCCGAACATTCCGAATAATACGGTGACAGCGCAGAAAAGTGCTAAAATCAGTATGCATAGGAATGCCGGGTAATCATACTCACAAACAAGGAAAATGATTGAGACCGCATTGATAATGGTTGCACCACGTCCCTCGGTGCCTGTCGGACCGAAAAACTGTAAAATCAGGTAAGAAACCAGGAGTCCCGCAACAAGGAAAAGTCCTTCCGGAACATCGGCTTCGAACAGTGTGTACGGAACAACGGAAAACACACCCCATACGAGGAACTGATGCACTGTAAAGATCCATACGGAACCGATGCCCGCTTTGTATACCGGGAAGGTTCTTTCGTTAATCCGATGCCTCTCTGCTGCGCACGGCATAAGAGAAAGGCCTGCCAGGGTTCTCTGGCGCAATAAAAAGAACAGCGGTTGTACAAGGCTGTACAGGCATAAAAGGATGCCGGCGGTCCAGTTTTTACCACCCAGGTCACCCCATTCTCCGAACAGATCTCCGTAGTTTGCGGCAAGAACCCAAAGCTGAAGAAGGTTTAATCCGAAAGCGGTCAACTGAATCCAGGAAATAGGTTTCTTTTCCGTGTCCGGCAAAAAGCGCCACAGCACAATCCATAAATAGAGAAGGGAAAGTACCGCAAAATAAATGCAAAGGAAGGTAAACTGTCCGGCGGATTCGATACCGAGACAGCCGAAAATCACGGAAAAGGAAATTCCGATTTGGCCCAAAAGGGCAACGGTATAGGATTGTCGGTGAAATACATATAGGCCGATACCGATGAGCCAGAATAAAATCAAAATGTACAGTACTTCTTTTTCAAAGCGTCCGTAATACAGCCCCGTGATGAAAAGAGAAATATATACCGCACCGAAACCGCATCCGATGAGGGATGTGGTGAACCAGCTTTCCCTCTTGCGCTCCAGAAAAAGTCCTGCGCCTAAAATCAGGAAGCTGACAATAAAAAGGATGGCAATACGTGCGGTGTCCCCCAAGCGCTCGTACAACATGCTTCCGAACAGGAAAAGTCCGATAAAAATTAAAACAGCGGCTACGATACCCATAACCTTTCCGCCTACATTTTCCTCAAAGCCGGAAGTGGTTTTCTTTTTGACCGGTGTCCGTGTGGCCGCAGTTTTCGGTGCAGAAGCTTTTTGCACGGCTGTAGCCTCCTGCGCGGAAGCTTTCGGCGCGGCTGCTTGTTGCACGGAGACCTCCGGGGAACTCTTCTGCTCAGCCACGGAAGCAGCTGCGGAACCGGTCTCGGTCATAGGCGCCGGCGCAGAAACTGAAACCGATACAGGCGCGACTACCGGAGTATCAACGGTTTCGGTTGCAGCCGGAATGTCGGTAACCGGAACATTCTCGGTTGTCTGTTGCGCTTCTTTTAAATCGTTCAACTGAAGACGCAACATATGAAGTTGTTTTTCCAAACCGAGCAAAGAGTCCTCGATTTGAGAAATGCGTTCTTGTTCTGTCATAAGTACCCCCTAAAATAGTTCTTATGTGTTGTATATTACAGTGCTATCATAACATATTGAACGGGAGAAGTCTAGGTCAGTGGGATTAAGAATGTGTTACGGAAGTTTTAAAGAACGGAGACGGAAGTGTGAATGCTTGAGAGTGGAAATAAATTAGATAAGGAAGAATTGTTAAGTAAAAATTGCGACTGGATACCGCTGACTCTTAATCAGGGTGTCCGGGAAAGAAGAGAGGGTTTAAAGCGTTGAATCTTGGGCGAGATTGTGGTATCATTAACATGTTGTCGTATCCCATTCTGGCAACAGAAGGGAGGTGCAGCAGTGTCTAACATAATTTCATTTGCCTACATAATATGCACGATTCTGATTTTCTGTCAAGCACTTTCTGCCATTCGAATAACTTCCGTAGATGTTTTCAAAATAAAAAACAAAAGCCCTAAAACCTGCTATATGCAAATCCTAGGACCTTAAGTGCGCGACCAGGGGCTCGAACCCTGGACACCCTGATTAAGAGTCAGGTGCTCTACCAACTGAGCTAGTCGCGCTTGTTTTGTTTTACCGCTCATCCCTGAGCGCAAAAACGATTATATACCATTCTTTCGAAAAATGCAAGCACTTTTTTAAATTTTTTTAAAAATTTTTTTTGGAAAGTGCTGAAAGCCTTATTTTATGCGGGTTTCAGCAATAAAATTTTTTTTGAAAAAGATGTCGGAAAGGTGTTTGAAACCAAAAAAAGACCGATTTTTATGTGTT
>JAFTPY010000091.1 GCA_017463035.1 Lachnospiraceae bacterium | reverse complement strand
TTATCCAATGCAGAAAGAAACAAAACGGTGTTCCCACCGTACGAATGTCCCAGAGTTCCGATTCTTTTCTTATCAACAAAGCCAAGATTAGAAAGCAATGTTATCCCAGTCATGGCATCGTCTAATACTTTCTTCATCAGATAATCACCTTTTAGAATTCGATAACACATCTCGTCAAAATGCTGCCAAAAATCAAACCCTTCCACAGTAGTGTCCTTCCGACGTTCTTCAAAACATATGGAATCGGGAGCCAGTACCACAAACCCTTTCTTTGCAAGCGACCGTCCAAAGGCCTGCAACGGATTCCCCGCCAAACCGCAAACTTCACTTTTTCCTAAATGATGTTCCCGATTATGCTGATGATTAATCAAAATCGCCGGATTCTTCTCCAACTTATCCGGTAACAACAAATATGCACTGACCTTATCTCCGTCAGATACATAAGAAATCAATTGTCTTGTATATCCCTCTTCCTGTACGGAATCCAGCACTTCATATGTAACATCGGATGTTTCCCAAGGAAGGAAAATTCCGATCAATTCTGCGATTTCATTTCTAAAATGTGTCATAGGCTCACCTCATTTCTGTCGTTTCTTCCACAATTCCCCGAGCATCGCCCCGCCGATAATACACCCCGCTCCGATAATTTGAACCGGTGTCATCGTTTCACCCAGCAGCAATGCCGCAAATACCACCGCGGACAGCGGTTCCAGATAGCCGCATACCGCAACGGTCTGTACCGGCAATTTCGCTAACGGCGAAAAATACAAATAGCAACCGATGCCGGTATTTACCACACCGAGAATGAGAATCCATACCCACGCCTCACCCGGTACACGGATGATAAATCTTTGCTTGAATCCGACAAACACCGCCACGGTCAGGAAGCTGACCACAAGCTGTATCACCGAATTTTCCATTCCGGTAATATTTTTCGACTGCTTGTTGAGTGTCACCATGAAAAAATACATCACGGCTGACATTGCTCCGCAAATAAGCCCCCATGTGTTTCCACCGGTATCTGCGGCAGTTCCGTTTACCAGTACAATTCCCACCAAAACCACAAGAAAACCGCACACCTTCGGCATTGTCAGCTTTTCCTTAAAGATAATCGGCGACAATATCATCACAATCACCGGACCGCAATAATACAACAGTGAAGCCATACTGACTCCGATTTGCTGATATGCCTCATACAGAAACATCCAGCTTGTCCCCATTGCCATTCCGGACAGCACAATAAAAATGGTATCCTTCTTATACGCCTTAGTATGAAACTTCCCTTTCCCCAACAAGAACAGTCCGATTAAAAGAATACTTCCAATCAAAGTTCTGAGAAATACAATTTCATAACTGTTCAGCGCAATATGACTGGCCACAATTCCGTTTAATCCAAATAACAATAACGCTGCCAAGTATTTCAAAAATGCTTTTTTGTCCATCGTTCTTTATTCCTCGTTTAACCGCCTTATAAAATCCCCCAGCACTTTCTCCCTGTTCCATGCGGTTTCAAAATACGGAAGTTGATATTTCTCACACTGCTCTTTATAATACTTGCTGATTTCTACGATTTCAGCACAATCCCGGCGATTCTCTTCCTCCGGCTTATAATACGTATAATCCCTCGGTGTATCATATTGTTTCAGCAGTTCAAAGCGCTCCTCGGCTGTCACATCCGAGGTAATAAAGTAATATATCTCACAAACAGCCGGGTCAATATACTTCCGATAGTCCTCCGGAAGAAGCTGAAATACATCAATTACCATACCGTAGTCACATTCGTCGTATTCTCCGCTATCCATCATTGCCCGAAGAAACGGTGCAATTTTAGCACTGATACTTTGCACATTTTCCTTCACATCCGTATCCGCACCGGTATCGATCCCAACACTCGGAAATGCTTTCTCAAAGCCCGCAATGACAGAATCCATGCTGATATGTTGATATCCGAACTTCTTTGCAATCCTTTGTGAAACCGTGCTTTTTCCGGCTCTCGGAACACCGGCAATAATCATATGTTTTGTCATTTTACACCTTCCTACTTACTCTCACGCGACACCAAATACCCGGCTTTTTCCTCCGCAACGATATCATCGACGGCAAATTTCTCCGAAACAATTCTTTTTACATCCACTCGGTATTCCTTCTCTTCTCCGCTTTCATCTACGGCATACACAAACTTATCCGTCGAATCCGGCACGTCTTCAATCCGACTGATTTTCATCATATGTTCGGACAGTCTTTTATCCTTTGCCGCACCGATTGCAACACCGATACACATTCCGATGGACATTCCCCATATCATACCCATTGTCATCCTATTTTCAAATAAAAAATTTTGCATCATTGCACCGATCATCATCCCGACACTCATTCCGATTGTCATATAGAATGTTGTGTATTTTGAAATTTTCTTTTTCTCGTCCATTTGGTACTCCTTCCTACTACATCATCAAAAAATCAAGTTACTCCTTCACTCTCCACATGGACATACCGTTTCCGCTAAACTCATTCGGTCGCACCTTAAAACCCAGTTTCTCGTAAAAGCCTTCTTTTCCTTTCGCCGCGCCCAGAATAAACATGATTCTGTCTCCCTGCTCGGCAGCCTCCATAACCTTGTCTTTTAAGCGTGTTACAATCTCCGTTCCGATTCCCATTCCCTGGTACTCCGGACGAATAATCACCTCGCCGAGATACGCGGTATAGCCGAAATCAAACAACATTCTGCCCATCCCAACGATTTTCTCACCGTCTCGTGCCGCCACCACAAAGGCGGTATGAGCCAGCCCCCGCTCCGCCTGTCCCTGCGTCAAAGACTTCCAGTCCACACTAAGACGCAGTTCGTTGTATTCCTCACCGGTCATTTTGTCGGTATAAACAATTCCCATTTATGTTTCCTCCCATTGTCTATATAACTATTTTCTATTAATTTCCTTATCTGTCGTTGCCCGATTTAACCTCATCTTGTTTCACTGAAAAATCCCTTACCTCTTCCTCAGCACAAACGCCGTTTCCTTCGTTCCCACCGGGATTCCGAATTTCACCGAAACTTCCCCCAGTTCATTGTCCTCTGCCGTAAAGATTCGGTGCTGTACCTCTTCCTCGGTCACAATCTCAAATCCGGCTTGCAGGAATCTGTCATGCCAGCTCATCCGTTCCTCTGTAAAGCAGGTCCACGGTTCCCGGCCCCATTTTTCAAACACCTGCAAAATCGCAGATATGTCCATCCACTCACTCTCAATGGCGTAAAGATAACCGCCCGGTACAAGGCAGCGGTACACTTCTGATACCGCCGTATCATAATCTTCCTGTCCGCCTCTTACCGAAGACAAACCGATATAACTGCTAAAAGCCGGCACGGAACCGTCTCGAAACGGCATATCCAGCACCGAAAACTGCGCAAACCCCACGCCATGGGTCATAAAGTTCCAATCAAGGTACCGCTTCCAGTGTTCCAATACCATGGCATTTGCATCCGTTGCGGTGCAATGAAAAGCCGGATCTAACTGCTTTACGGACGGTATCAGTCCCATACCCGGCCCGCAGGCAAGGTCTGTGACTTCTTTCCCATTAGCTACGATGGTTTCTATTAATTTCTTTGTTGTCGGATTTTCAAAAATTTTTTGTTTCTTCCAATTACTTTCCAATCGTCCGTTATCCCACTCGACCGCATCTTCCTCTCCAAACCAATCCCCGTGGTCATGGGCATCAAAGTAGTAAATACCGTTCTTGATATCCAGCGGCTCTTTTGCCAGCTTTTTCTCAAAAATCAGCATCTCCAGTAAAATATTCTCCCGCTCCAGCCAGATTCCGCCGTTTTCCGGTCCGTGGTCATCATAGCGATTCTTCCGCCTTGCCTCCTCCGGAGTAACAAAAGCAAGCTCAAAGCCTTCTTCCGCCTCTTCTACATCCAGATTCTGTTCACTTACTTCATCCAATACCCGGCATTTATAGTTAAAATTTTCCTGTTCAAAAATCGTCTCCGTAAATTTGGCACTACTGTTTAACCGAAGGGCAGAACCGTACTCTCTGATACTTTCCGGAATAACAATCAGTCCTGTTTCTTCCTTTATCTCCCGAATCAAGGCTTCTTCATAAGTCTCTCCGGCTTCCATACCGCCCCCCGGA
>JAFTPY010000090.1 GCA_017463035.1 Lachnospiraceae bacterium | reverse complement strand
GACGGTTCCGTGGAAAAGTGGTTGCCATTAGACTCTTTGGAGTCCGACAGCCCGGCAGCGGCACTGGCACCGGTAATGCAGTAAGAGGAAGGGGGATTTGACATGGAAGATAATGTAGTAAGATACCCGCAGAAGTCTGGGGCGGGAAAATGGATTGTGATCGGGATTGTAGTTTTTGTATTATTTGTTCTTTCCCAGACCTGTCTGGTAGTGACCTATCAGAACGAGTATAAGCTGATTAAGCAGTTCGGCAGAGTAGAAAGGATTGTATCCGAGCCGGGACTCAGCTTTAAGGTTCCGTTTATTCAGACGGTGGACACGTTGCCGAAGGAAATACTGCTCTATGATTTTCAACCGTCGGATGTTATTACCATGGATAAAAAGACCATGGTATGCGACAGTTATGCACTTTGGAGAATTTCCGACCCGCAGAAGTTTATTCAGACTTTGAATTCACAGCTTTATGCGGAAGAGCGTATCGACACGACGGTGCATAATGCAATGAAGAGTGTGATTTCCAGTATGGAGCAGGCAGAAGTAATCAGTGGTCGTGACGGAGAGTTGAGCCAGAAGATTCGCGCCAACATCGGTACGGCAATGGAAGAGTACGGTATCGATTTGATTTCCGTGGAGACCAAGCATTTGGATTTGCCGAGCGATAATAAGGCGGCGGTATATGAGCGTATGATTTCCGAGCGTAACAACATTGCGGCCCAGTATACCGCAGAGGGTGAAGCGGAGGCAACAAAGATTCGTACCCAGACCGACAATGAAGTAACCATCAGTCTTTCCGAGGCGGAAGCAAAAGCGGAAAAGACCATTGCGGAAGGTGAAGCGGAATACATGAAGATTATGTCGGGTGTATACGGCGATGAATCCAGAAGCGAGTTTTATACCTTTGTACGTTCTTTGGATGCGGCAAAGGCATCTTTGGTAGGTAAGAATAAGACCGTGATTCTTTCCGAGGAGTCCCCGATGGCGGAGATTTTTAATTCCATTCAGTAACGCATACATAAAGAGGAATACAGAGGCAGATACTGTTTTTGAGAAGACGGTCTGCCTCTTGCCATTTTTGAGAAAAAGAAGTAAAATAGAAAGAACAACAGAAAAATACGAAAGGCGGAAGAAACCATGCACGTTACATTGACGGGGAATTTAGGAAGCGGAAAATCCACATTAAGCAAAATTTTAGAGGCGGAGTACGGCTATGAAATCTTTTCCACGGGAAAGGTGATTCGTCAGATTGCGGAGGAACAGGGCGTAAGTGTACTGGAAATGAATAAGCTGATGGAAAAGGATCATAAATATGACCATATGATTGATGATACCACAGCCCGGATTTCCAGAGAACAAAAGGAAAAGAAGCTTTTGTTTGATTCCCGTCTGGCTTGGAATTTTGTGGAAGAATCCTTTAAGGTATTTTTGTCCGTAAGCCTTCCTGTGGCGGCTTCCCGTGTCCTGGGTGATACCAGCCGCGGAGAGGTAGAATCCTACAAGTCCGTAGAGGAATGTATGGCAAGCCTGAAAGAGCGTGCGGCAACGGAAGACCGTCGTTATAAGGAAATTTACGGTATCGAGTATTTTAATTATTCGAATTACAATTTGGTACTGGATTCCAGTGATTGCGCCCCGGACGTTCTGGCAAAGATTTTGGCAGACGAGGCTGCTGCCGCGGAAGAAAAGCTGGCAAAGGGTGAAAAAATCGGCACGAAGTTGATTCTCGATAAGAATCGTCCGGAAGAGGATTTTGCAAAGGAAAAGGCGGTCGGAACCGTAAGTCTGCAGACGATTTACGGCGTAGAATTTCTTGTAGTGGAGCTGTAAAACAGCGAACCGGAGACAGAGACGGCAAAATCCGAAAGGAAGAAATCGGCTCTGTTGACAGCAATACAATACCATAGGAAAACGCAAAACCGCACATACTGACATTGAATCTGTATGCCGGAAGGAGCGTGACAGTATGGGAAAATCGGTGTTTTTACAGGACAAATATGTAAAGCTTTATAAAGTAATCGGAGTAACAGCGGGAGTGTACCTTGCGTTTCGCTATGCACTTCCGCTGTTTGCGCCCTTTGTGGCGGCATATCTGCTGGCAGGTGCGGTACGTCCCGTTGTTCTTTTTTTAAAGCGGAGGCTGCACATTCCCATGAGTGTGGGAGGCGGCCTGGTGTTGTTTCTTTTGGTAGCGGTGCTGGGAACCGGCCTTATCTTTTTGGGAAAGCTTCTGGTGGAGCAGATTGTGCGGTTTATTGAAAATTACGGAGGTTACCGGGATGCGGCTATGGGAGCGGCGGAGCGGTTTTGCAGCCGGGTGGACGGCTGGTTTTCGCTGAAGGCCGGGACAGCGGGAGAAATGATGCATACGGGTCTTGCCCGTGTGGAAAAGGCGATGGATGAAGATATCCTGCCAAAGTTGTCGAAACAGTCGGTGGCAGCGATGGGTTCCTTTGCCTACGGTGTAGCAGGCGTGATTATTACGTTTGTGGCAGCAGTGCTTTTGCTGGGGGAAAAGGAAAAGTATGCCAAGGGCTACCGGCGCAGTCCCTTTTATGCGGAAGCAAAACAGGTGCTGGGACGGTTGTCGGAGGCCGGAGTGGCTTATTTGAAAACCCAGGGCATTTTAATGTTACTGGTAGGACTTGTTTGTACGGTGGGATTCTTGTTTGTAAAACGGGAATACGCCTTGTTGCTGGGTATCGGTGTTGCCGTATTTGATGCGTTCCCGGTGCTTGGGTCGGGGCTGATTTTGGTGCCTTGGGCAGTGGTTTGTCTGTTGCAGGGAAATTATGGTTCAATGGCAATTTTGATTGTGATGTATTTGTTGTGTATTGTTGTGCGGGAAGGTCTGGAACCGAAGCTTCTCGGCAACCGAATCGGAATACCGCCCCTTTATACACTGATGGCGGTCTATGTGGGAGTGGAGTTGTTCGGTTTTTGGGGAGTGATTTTGGGCCCCTTTGGTCTGGTGATTATCCGGGCTGTTTTGGATACGGAAAAAGAGGAACATGGTTTTCGTGTTCGTTAAAATACAGAGGAAAACGGGAAGGAGCAGGGTTATGACCGGATTGTTGGTGAAATTATTTGTAAAAAAT
>JAFTPY010000089.1 GCA_017463035.1 Lachnospiraceae bacterium | reverse complement strand
GCTGTTGACGTTGTTCTTTATGTTCGTGGGGTATCGGTTCGGCGGAATTCTCGGCATGATTATCGGAATCCCGGTGGGCATGATTTTGGTGAATTTTTACCGTATCGGTATTTTTGACCGATTGATTCGCGGGTTTAAGATTTTGGCAAACAGTATTAACGAGTATCGGAAATATTAGAAATAGCAGTATATGAGAGCTCGGTGAGCAGGCAACACGGGCGCAGGCCGGCGTTGTTTGTCTGCCGGGCTCGGTTTGACTATAGAAAAGGAGGCGAGATGCATGGCCGGTCAGGATGTGATTTCCTTAGACGAACTGAATGAACTGCTTTCCCGGTATGCCATCGGGAAAAAGCCTCTGGCGGCTCTTTTGGGCTGGGGAGCCACTACAGTGCTCCGTTATGCAGAGGGAGTGTGTCCGGCGGGGGAGTACGGCGCCCATTTGAAGCGACTGTACGAAGAACCGTTGTTTTATTTGGAAGTATTGGAGGAAAATAAGGAGAGATTGACCCCGGTGGCTTACAAAAAGAGTAAGAATGCGGTGCTTTCTTATTTGGCTTCCTCCAAATTGTGGTGCGGAGTACAGTATATCATCGAAAGGGCAAAGGGGGATATTTCGCCCATGCATGTTGTGATGTCCTTGTACTATGCTCAGGCTTTTTCATTGGGACTGACGGATAAGGCATTATTTACGGAGGAATGTGATTTGTCTTCCACAGGGGTGCCGTATGCGTCCTTTTATGAGAGGCTTTGCTTGAACGGAACAGGCGGCAGGATGTCTGTGGATGGTTTTTTTACGCCGGAGGAGGAAAATTTTTTGGATGCGGCTTACCGGATGCTTCTGTGGTACGGTCCGGCGGAGCTTTTGCATGTGTTTTCTGCGGAACGGAAATACCTTCGTATCAGCCGGATGGAGGGTGGAGGTAAGAAGATAAAAAATGCCGCCATCGGCGGATTCTTTAAAAAAGTAGTGCAGGGGTACAAAATTACTTGTCCGGAGGAATTTAATTTGTATTTTGCGGAACGGACGGGACGAGGACGGAAAAAATAGCAAGTCGGAGCGATAAAATACAATTTTTCGAGGGAAATTTTAAAAAGTACTTGACTGTAAACCTTGTTGATACCTTATAGTGAAGGCATCACAGGGAAAACAGGAGGGATTGATATGACAATCAAAGAGGTGGAACAACGATTAGAGGTGCCGAGAGCAACCGTTCGTTTTTACGAAAAAGAAGGACTTCTCAGTCCGACCCGGAGTGAAAACGGATACCGGGAATACAGCGAAGAGGACGTTGTATTATTAAAGAAAATCATTATTTTTCGGAAGCTGGGATTTGCGGTATCGGACATCGAAGATGTGCTGGACGGGGCAAAGCCTATGTCGGAAGCACTGGAAAACAACATAGAAAACCTAACGAGACAGATGCAGGAATTACAGGGTGCAATGATCCTATGTCGGAAAATGCAGGAAAACGGGGAACAAATCGAAACCTTTGACGCAGAAAAATACTGGAACGCGGGGGAAGAGGAAGAAAAGAAGGGAAACCGATTCTTAGATATTGCGAAGGACGTGGTGAAGTTTGAGAAAATCACGTTGATGGAGCGATTTGATATAGAGCACAGTGACGGGAAGATGGTGGATGGGTTGCCGAAAGCCTTATTAAAGATAGTGGGTATGACCTTAGGCTATTGTTTTATTTGGTGTTTGCTGGATTGGTCATTTTCTATAGAAACCTTGAAAGAAGAAGCGTCTATGTTTTTGAGTATACTAATCGTGGAAATCATAGTTGCGATACCGACCTGCCTTATCCTGAAAAAACATCCGGAAATAAAGAAAAAGGATGTACAGTTTTGGATGCCTGTGATTATCTTTGCAATAATAACGGTGGCTGTGATTATAAAGGTATTGGTGAAATAGGCGGAGGGATCGTATTCTATTATTCTGCTTGGAGTATTGTGTAAGAGAAATAGGGACGATAAGTAAAATATTTGTATAATACCAGCTATGCGCAAGGATAAGAAGAGTACAAAAAGGTCGGCGCGTTGGATATTTCCTAAGAGAACCATAAGGAAACGTCAGTACTTAACGAGGTGTTTTCGAGTTTAGTACTGCTACGTTTCCGCATGAGCGAGAGCGGGTTCTCGTGGAAATATCCAACGCGCCGACCGTGTTTTTGCCTAGTTCTTGCGCATAGCGGCTCTTTTTCTCAGCGTCGGGTCTAAAATTTTCTTACGAATCCGGAGTGTCTTCGGGGTAACCTCCAAAAGCTCATCCGTATCGATAAATTCAATGGACTGCTCCAGGCTTAAAATGCGCGGCGGAGACAGGCGCAGTGCGTCGTCCGCGGAGGAAGAACGGGTGTTGGTCAGCTGCTTTTTCTTGCAGACATTCACTTCGATGTCCTCTGCCTTACCGGTCTGGCCGATAACCATGCCGGCATAGACCTTTTCGCCCGCACCGAGGAACAGGGTGCCGCGCTCCTGGGCGTTGTAAAGACCGTAGGTGATGGCTTCACCGGTTTCGAAGGCAATGAGGCTGCCCTGCTTACGGTACTGGATGTCACCCTTGTACGGTGCATAGCCGTCGAACAGTGTATTTAAAATACCGTTACCCTTGGTGTCGGTCATAAACTCGCCGCGGTAACCGATAAGTCCTCTGGACGGAATGGAAAACTCCAGACGGGTGTAGCCGCCGCTGGCGGTGGACATGCCTAAAAGCTCGCCCTTGCGAGAGCTTAATTTTTCGATTACGGTGCCGGAAAATTCCTCCGGTACGTCTATGATGGCACGCTCCATCGGCTCCATCTTCTTGCCGTCTTCTTCTTTATAAAGAACCTCCGGCTTACTTACCGCAAATTCATAGCCTTCACGGCGCATGTTTTCGATTAATACGGAAAGGTGAAGCTCGCCTCGTCCAGATACCTTAAAGCTCTCGGTGGTGTCGGTTTCTTCTACGCGGAGACTGACGTCGGTGTTTAACTCGCGGAACAGCCTGTCACGCAGGTGACGGGAGGTCACGTACTTTCCTTCCTGACCCGCAAACGG